>NZ_PVWS01000004.1:1133-148966 GCF_004126395.1 Roseovarius sp. A46
TGGAACTAGAGTCCGACCCAACGAAGGGACGGACAATGAAGCGATCAAGATTTTCGGAAGAACAGATCATCGGCATTTTGACCGAGCATGAGGCTGGCGCGACGTGCGCTGATCTGTGTCGCAAGCAGGGCATGTCGGAAGGGACGTTCTACAACTGGAAAGCCAAGTTTGGCGGCATGACAGTTTCCGATGCGAAGCGGCTCAAGGCGCTTGAAGACGAGAACGCCCGGCTGAAGAAGCTGCTGGCTGAGCAGANTCTGCTCAGCCAGCAGCTTCTTCAGCCGGGCGTTCTCGTCTTCAAGCGCCTTGAGCCGCTTCGCATCGGAAACTGTCATGCCGCCAAACTTGGCTTTCCAGTTGTAGAACGTCCCTTCCGACATGCCGTGCTTGCGACACAGATCAGCGCACGTCGCGCCAGCCTCATGCTCGGTCAAAATGCCGATGATCTGTTCTTCCGAAAATCTTGATCGCTTCATTGTCCGTCCCTTCGTTGGGTCGGACTCTAGTTCCAAGTGGAGGAAAAATCCCGTGGCAGGTCAGACAGCGGACGGCAGTGAGAGCAATCCTTCAGATTGTCTTTTGAGACAACGATCAGCCAAAAGTACATTGTCCTGGTAGGAGCGTTCAGAGAGGACCTTCCAGGGATAAAATGGAAAGGGAAGTGCTGGTCGTGACTTGCCGACACATCATGATACGTCACTCAACGCCCACGCTTGGAGTCCAAAGACCCCAAGCGCTCCTGCTTTCTTGACTGTCCGTCGTGGACGGTCAGTCGACAGGCTCAAAGTCCCCTGGCTTCCAACTTTTGTCGAACCAGGGTTCGAGTGGGCCGTAGAGCCGGAAGAGGACGTTGAAGCCCTTGCCCGGCATGGTCTGGACCCAATTCGCCTCCCGTCCCTCAGGCGCGGTCGGGCCGAAGTAGACCGTTGCAGAACCATCGGCGTCAACCTTTAGCTCCCTGCTCGTGCTATCGACGCCCGCCAGTTTCTGGTCGGTCTCCAGAAGCGAGCGGGTCTGGTTGTCGTAGACGACGAAGGACCAGAAATCCTTGGCCGGAACAGGGCCCGGAAGCGTTATCTTGTAGGTCTTGCCGCCGTCGAGGATTGTGCCGGTCACGTCGCGGAAAGTGCCCGCATAGGCGGAGCCTGAGCCGGGCTTGGCCATCGCCATCGCGGGCGTGATGCCGGTGGCGTAATAGAAGAACATCGTCCGGGCATCAAGCAGGCGTTCGGCACCGTCAAGGAACTCGTAGCTGCCGCCGACGAAGGGTGCGAACCACTTGCGGTCGGAATAGAAGTAGGTCTCGGGGTTACGGGGCGCGAAGAGCAACGTCCGGGCGGTGGCGTTGCCAACGGCCACGGCTTCGGTCAGGATCGCCTTCATTCGGTCGTCCGGCGCGAAGGCTTCGCCCTTGCGGATGCCGATGGAAGCGAAGAGGCCAACGGTGTCGGGATCCACCCAGTCGGCAGGTTCCGCCTGAACGACTTGGTTCAACTCCTCGAAGAAGTTGAAGTCGTTGGCGCTGATCGTGTTGAAGCGCAGGCCCGAGGTGTTGACGAAGGTCGCCGCGGGCGGGGTGCCGCCTTCCGTGGTCGTGTGGAGCGGGTGGATGTTCGCGCCCGCCTTCACGCCATCGACCGCGGCCTTGATGTCGCCGTCCCGCACAAAAGCGCGGAAGAAGAAGAGGAGCGTGTTCGTCGTGGGGCGCTCGACGAAGTAGCCTTCGGCGGGCAGCTCGCCCGTGTAGCCCGGGGGCACGAAGAGGTAGCTGCCACCCTTGCCGGCGTCTGGCCCGGTCAGACCCACGTCCTTCAACCAGCGGAAGTTCGCGTCGTCCACAGGGCCGAGGACGCCCGGGGGCACGGTCAGGACCATCGGGCCCGCGGTGAGGTCAAGGCAGGCGAAGCCGTAGACGGTCGTGGTGTTGGGGGTGAGGAATAGGGAGCGGGCATCCATCAGGTCCTCGGTGAGGCCGATGCCCTGGTTGGCCTTGACGCCCACACTGTCGAACCCGTTGCAGGCGGCGCGGACGGAGGTGGCGGAGATGCCGGTGAGGAATGCCTGGACGCCCCGCATGAAGTCAAGATTGTCGTAAATCGTCTTGGCCGTTGCTTCGTCGGGCGCCCCGTTGCGGAAGGTCAGCGTCCCGATACGGGTGTCGGCGCTGTCCGGCGTTGTGATCTTGGCAGGAATATCGGCCGAGTAGGTCGGGGTGCCTTGTGCAATCGATTGGCTCCCAGCGATCACTCCCAGGCCAAGCAACCCGGCACGCAGAATAAACCGTTTCATAAGAGGTCCCCTTGATGAAGAAATGGTTCGTAGAGATAGCAAAAAACGAGCATCCGCCCGTCATTGACTTGTTTTGAGATGTTTTGACATCAATACTCTATCGCTGTGAATGACGCTTCTCTTTCGAGGACAAAACGCCATTGTCGATGTCATGCGCCGCATAACGACGCAGAGGATCGGACCGCTTGTCGAACTACCGGGTCTCCTGCGCGACCTTGAAGTGGATGTGGACGCGGTCTTCGAAGGCAGCGGGATCAACCCCGGATCGCTGTCACCGGACCTGCGGCTTTCCTTCCCCGACCTCCTGGACGTCCTCAATCGCGCGGCAAGGATCTCTGGCTGTCCTCACATCGGCCTTCTGCTTGGGCTCCGTTTCGACCTGGTCAGGCATCATGGCCTCATCGGGGAGCTGATGCATTCGGCACCGACACTCAAACAGGCATTGGTCGACTGCGTGACTTGGCAGCCGGGGTATTCGAGCGGCGCGATCGTGTATCTGAACCAGCTGGGCGACGACTATGACTTCGGATACGGGACCTACGATGTATCTTCGCCGGGAACGCGCGTGCTCTACGATACGATCGTCTGCATCGGCATACGCATGGTTCAAGAGCTCACGAATAGAACCGCCGCACCGATTGAGGTTCATTTCTCCCACAGCGCGGATGATGACAGGGCGATCTACGGCAAACTGTTGAGGTTGCCGGCGCGGTTTAACCAACCCCGCACTGGGGTAATCGTGGAAGCCATCGCGATGGGTATCGAGCCACCACGAGCCGATCCGGTCGAGCGGCAGCGCCTGCTCGCGATCATTAAAGACGCGGTATTGACGGCCAAACCGGATCTCGCGGCCAAGGTGAGCCACGCGATCCGGCAAAAACTCCACTACGACGGCCCCACGATGCCGTCCGTCGCCAAAGAACTGGGCCTACACCCAAGGACTCTGCGGCGCAGGCTGGCAGAGGAGGGAGAGACGTTTGAACGCCTGCGCGACAGCGTCCGCTACGCCGTGGCGCGCGAATTGCTTGAACTGACCGACATCCCTGTGGCGGAAGTGGGGGGCTTCCTCGGGTTCGAAACCCCTGGAGTCTTCAGCAGGGCGTTTCGACGATGGAGTGGGACGTCGCCCTCGAATTGGCGACGGGCGAGGCGAACGATTGGTCCGCCATTCTGACGACCGTTAGCCAGCGGAGTCTCACTGTTGGACCGGCGGGGTGCCACGGCTGCAGGTCGGCACCGGGCCGCTGTCCCTTTCCCGGACCGAACCTTGCGATGACGCTCGACATCTTCTTGCGCAGCACGATCTCACGAGCGGTGGTTTGTCCTCCAAAGCGAAGCGTTAGTCGCCAGTCTGCAGTATCATTCAGGACACTACGCCCGGAATTGGGGTGCCCTGCACTCGAGCCCGGCCGTGAGGGCTTGAGTGAAACTGAGACTCTGGCCGGACGATACGCGAATTCCTTCTCATCCGAGCCTGACGGAGACAACAGATATGCCCGGAACAATCACTCGAAGCGCCGCTGCCGCTGTCGCAGCCGCGTTCTTGACGACCTCGGCAGTGGCCCAGGCCGCGCCGACGACCGACGAGATCAAGAACATCACGGAAGAGGCCATCATCTACGGCCTGCCGATGTCGATGTACTACAAGATCATGTATCAATACGCGATTGACGAACAGTCAGGTCAATACAAGGCACCGTTCAACACGATTGCCAACGAAGCCAGCGTGTACACGCCCGCCGACACCGCGGTCATCACGCCAAATAGCGACACACCTTATTCATTCATCTTCTTCGATCTGCGCGCCGAGCCTGTGGTCCTGTGCGTCCCGGAGATCGAGAAGGACCGCTATTATTCGGTCATGCTGACGTCGCTGTACACCTTCAATTTCGGCTATATCGGCAGCCGCGCCACCGGCAACGACGGCGGCTGCTATGCCGTCGCCGGCCCGAACTGGACGGGCGACACGCCCGAAGGTGTCGCCAAGGTCTTCACCTCGGAGACAGAGTTCGCGCTCGCCACCTACCGGACCCAGCTTTTTAACGCAGCCGACATCGACAACGTGAAGGCGATCCAGGCGAAGTATGAGGTCAAGCCGTTGTCCGCCTTCATTGGCGAGCCGAGCCCGGCGCAACCGCCCGCGATCGATTGGCCCACGATCGACGCGACGACCGAGAAGAAGGATGTGCTGAGCTACCTGCCCTTCCTTCTTCAGTTCGCCCCCGCGACCGGCCCGGCGGCCGTTGAGGAACCACTTCGCGCGAAATTCGCCACGATCGGCATCGAGGCCGGCAAACCGTTCCCGACGGTTGCGCTGAGCGATGCCGACAAGGCGGCGATGGCCGAGGCCGGCACGGCGGCCGAAGAGGCAATAAAGGCCAAGATCGAAAAGATGGGCAAGCTGGACAACGGCTGGGTCATCGTGACCTCCGGCGTCGGGGACCGGGACGTGTATGCCGGTGACTGGACGCAGCGCGCCGCGGTTGCGGTGGCCGGCATTCTGGCCAACGACCCGGCCGAAGCAACCTATCCGTTCACTCGGAACGACGGCGACGGCAAGCCGCTCGATGGCAGCACGGCGAAGTACACCCTCACATTCGCCAAGGACGCGTACCCGCCGGTCAACGCCTTCTGGTCGGTGACCATGTATGACGGCAAGACGCAGCTGCTCATCGAGAACGCGATCGATCGATACCTGATAAACTCGCCGATGCTGCCCGACCTGAAGACAAACGCCGATGGGTCTATGACCCTCTACATCCAGAAGGACGAGCCCTCCGACCCGGACCAGAAGGCAAACTGGCTGCCGGCGCCGGACGGTCCGATCTACATGGTCATGCGCCTCTACTGGCCCAAGGACGAGGTGCTGAACGGCTCGTGGTCACCGCCGGCGATCAAGCGCACCGAATAGCGGAAGCGCAAATGCAAGGACGTATTCGGAATGAAAAACAAGTCGCAAAATCATATGGCACGCTTGGCCAGCGTTGCAACGGCGGTAACGATGGCCCTGGCGGCGGATCAGGCCACCGCGCAGGGCTACCAGAACAGTGTGACGCTTTACGGTCTCATCCCTTGGGTTGACACCGAGGTGACGGGCAGCGGCGGCAATTCTGCTGAATCATCAGTGACACCCAGTGATATCATCGATGCTCTCGATTTCACCTTCATGGTCGCCGGTGAGAGCCGGTTCGGAAAAGTCAGCTTTCTCTACGATACCCTCTATACCGACCTGAGTGAGAAGGGCGCGCTCGGCGGGCCATTCGCCGGTTCGGCCAAGGTCGATGTCGAAATGCTGCTTGCGACAGCCGCCCTTGGCTACGTGCTGCATGAGGGAAATGGCACGCTGCTGCAGGGCTATGGCGGCGTCAGACTGGTCGATGTCTCGACGGATGTCAGGCTCGCAGGCGGTGGCCCCGTCGGGGCTGGGTTCGACGCCAAGGTGAACGACAGCTGGGTTGATCCGATTATAGGCCTGCGCGGGCGTATGGCGCTCAGCGAAAAGGTTTCCGTGGGCGGGTTCGCCAGCATCGGCGGTTTGGGCGTCGGGTCGGATCTGTCCTTCGATGTTTTCGGCGGGGTGGAATACGCTTTCAGTGAGCGGTTCAGCGCCAATGCCGGGTTTCGCTACATGTCCTTCGATTACGAGGGCGACAATGCAGACCTTGATCTTGAAATGTATGGCCCCGTGGTCGGCATAACCATGAAATTTTGATGAGGATGAGGAGCTTGGACAAGATATCTGAAACGATTTCCATGCCGGTGCCCGCACAGTCGTCCGGGGTCCGGTCGTGGTGCTCAAATGTGCTGATGCTGGCCGCTGCATGTCTGGTCTGTGCCCCTGCCGCGCAGGCGCAGGACTCTGCGGACTTGGCGAAAAAGCTGGCCAATCCGATTTCATCGCTGATCAGCGTGCCGTTTCAGTTGAACTACGATTCAAACATCGGCTCGGCGGATGATGGCGAGCGGCTGGTCCTGAATATCCAGCCCGTCATCCCGACATCGCTCAATTCGGACTGGAACCTCATCACCCGCGTCATCCTGCCGATCACGTCGCAGGACGATATCTTTCCAGGTGCCGGGGACCAATTTGGTCTTGGTGACACAACGCTCAGCATGTTTTTCTCGCCGGTGAAACCCGCCTTCGGCAAATGGATTTGGGGCGTCGGTCCGGTCGCGGTGCTGTCGACCGCCACGGACGATCTGCTTGGCGCAGAGAAATGGGGACTTGGCCCCACGGCCGTCGCGTTGACACAGTCGGGCCCTTGGACGGTGGGGGCCCTCGCCAACCATGTGTGGTCGTTCGCAGGCGATAGCGACCGCGCGGACATCAACAACACCTTTCTTCAGCCCTTCGTGTCTTACACAACACCCACGGCCTGGACCTACACCCTCAACACCGAAACCTCCTATAACTGGGAGGCCGAGGAGTGGTCGATTCCGATAAACGCGCAGGTTTCCAAGTTGACGCGGATAGGCAATCAGCCTGTCAGCATTGGCGTAGGCGCGCGCTATTGGGCCGACAGCACCCCGACCGGTCCCGAGGGCTGGGGCACACGCGCCTTCATCACCTTCCTGTTTCCGAAAGGATGAATCAGACGATCTGATGGGGGGCCAGTTCACCATTGCTAAGCATCGGTGACCATATGATCCGGGCGCGTACACTGCACTGAAACTTAATCCGCGTCGACTGCACCGAGGCCTAAATTTGGAGATAGAGACATGAATATGACCACCAAAACCATCGCCATATTTCTGCTTTGTGCGGCCACGCCCGCGCTTGCGGCGGATCAGGACGTGCTGCCCCTGAACAGCGACGAGATCGCCCAGTATCGCAATGTCGGTGAATGGGTCGTCCATGAAAACCGCACCCGGGGCTCGTGCTTCATCTCGCGCTCGGACGCCGAGGGCCATCTGGTCCAGATCGGTCTGACCAACGACAACAACTATGGCTATATCGGCATCTTCCAGAGAGGCATCGAACTGGAAGAAGGCACGAATGCTGTCGCGATCCTGGTCAACGGCAACCTCTATGTCGGCGCGTCCAAAGCTGTCGTGCATGGCGCGTCGGGCGATTATCAGGGCGGCTACGTGATTGCGAACGAC
Source organism: Roseovarius sp. A46 (assembly GCF_004126395.1). Taxonomy (NCBI): domain Bacteria; kingdom Pseudomonadati; phylum Pseudomonadota; class Alphaproteobacteria; order Rhodobacterales; family Roseobacteraceae; genus Roseovarius; species Roseovarius sp. A46. The sequence goes on from NZ_PVWS01000004.1 coordinate 8,526, forward strand.
GAGAACAAGAAGCAGTTGCGTCTCGACCTCGAGAAGCAAAAGGAAATGATCGTTTTCCCTGACAAGCCCTTCACGGTGACGGTCAATCTCGATCACGTGCGTAACGCGATCTACGAGGCCCGCGAATGCACGACGAAACTTCAGGGATCCTGATCGGTCAACTTGATTTTCAAAACGGTAATCGTGCCCGTATGGCGGGCGCTTTTTCTCAGCCAAGGATCCAAGAAGATGGACACGACGCGATACCTGCCCAATACTGTGCTACGCACGCTGCTTTCGTTGCTCGCGGCCATGGTTTTGGCTGATCCGACGGCCCGAGTTGGAATGCGAGAGGGGCCCGGTTCATGAACGAAGACCCGACCGTCGAAGCAGCCAGAATTGCGCGCGGCGGGCTCTATTACGAGATGCAGGCCCGGCTCGGGCTGGTGAGGGACGACCAGTTGCGGCCAATGTCCAGAGCGTTTCTCGTTGTTCTGGTCGCGTGGGGCGTGCCTCTGATCATCAGCGTTTTCGAAGGCACGGCTTTGGGCAGCTTTGCCGACATGCCGTTCCTGCTTCACCTGCCCGTACTGTCTCGATTTCTTCTCGGGATCGGTCTGCTGATCGCGATGGAACCCGTTGCAGAGGCTCAACTCGGCACGGTCTTGCGCCCTCTGCTCAGCCCGCCGTTACTCGCGCCCGGGGCGCAAGCGGCGGCAGCATCGGCCGCGGCCCTTGCGGTTCGGCGGCGCAATTCGCGTCTGGCAGAAATCGTGTGTTTCGTGGTGGCCTGCGGGTGTTCGGTCGGCGCGGGGGTTGGCCTCAGCGATTTTGATGAACACTCATGGGCCTTCATCTCGGGTAGTGGCGGGGAACGTTTTTCCTACACTGCGCTGTGGTGCCTTTGGGTCAGCAGTCCGATCTATTTCTTCCTCGTCGCGCGATGGGTCTGGCGCATCCTGATCGTGGCGCTGCTTCTCAAGTCGATCGCCGCTCTTGAATTGCGCCTGAGCGTCACGCATCCGGACGGGGCCGGGGGAATCGCGTTTGTAGGCGGATTTCCAAATGCCTACACCCTGTTCGTGCTTGCACTCAGCTGTAATCTTGGGGTTGCGATCGCCGAACATCTGAATGCCCAGACCATCACCACGACAGTCTTTACTGCCGTCATGATCACTTGGGTCATCATCACCAACGGTCTGCTGGCCTTGCCGGCGCTGTTTTTCACCAAGCCACTCGGAGAGCTGAAACAACAGACACTGGATGTCTCCCAGGCCCAGGCGACCCGCCGCCAACTGGCCGAGGAGAGCAGCGTGTTGGGAAAAAGTATCAGTGGCGCCACGGAAGAGGAGATCAGCCAGGCCGCGTCCCTCGCCGACCCGGGCGTCATATTCAAGGCGGCCCGCGACCTGTCCACCGTCCTGATTCAGCGCGCCTCGCTTCTTCCCATTTCAGCCGCCGCCGTGCTTCCCGTGTTCGCCGCCGGGGCGACACAACTACCCCTGATGGATCTGTTCCAGATCCTGCGCAAACTCCTGCTGTTCTGAAGGTGACGCGATCGGGCGATCACCCATGGCACGGCGTTTTCCGGGTTTAGACCTTTCGGGCGGGCTTCCCTTGATCCGGGCCAACATTTGCTAATCCATTCGGAAACGACCAGCACTAAGGAATTGTTGAATGTCCATTCTACGCACCATCTGGTCAAGACCCGAGACCTTGCGGGACAGGAACGGGCACGTCCGTGCCCAAAAGCTACGAACCGCAAGACCCATGCGGTCAATTCCAGCCTGGGGGTTTTGCCTATGCGTCATGTTGGGACCGCCGACTGAGGTGATCGCCGCCGAGAGCAATCTGGATCACAAGATGTCGCCACTGACCGATGCCTCTTCCAAACCGAATTTCGGGCTACGAAGCGGCTCTCTGATCGTCGCACCGGTCCCGTTTAGCGACCCGATGATCGGCAATGGTCTGGCCCTCGGGGCCGGGTATTTGTTTAAAATTGACGAAGGGTCTGACCCGTCCATGCTGGGTGTCGGGCATCTGCGCTCGGACAATGGCTCCGAGGGCTACGGGCTTACGTTCAATCTGGCATTCATGGACAATCGCTGGTCCCTTGAGGCAACCTATATCGACGCGGATATCGATTACGACCTGATCACCTCCTTCGGAGACGTCCCGATCAACCAGACGGGCGAGTTGATCAAGGTCAAGCTGATGTATGGCGTTACACCGGATTTCCACCTGGGCATCAGCGCACGCTATCTCGAATCCACCATCGGGTCATCGGATCCGAATTTTCCGAATTTGCCATCCAGTATCCAATTGCCCAACGGGTTCTCGACGACAGGTATCGGGTTGCTCGCGGATTATTCCACCGTCGATGACAAGATATACCCGACGTCTGGCTTCAGCCTGGCGCTTTCAAGCACTTACAGTGAGCCATCCGGCAGGTTTGGCGAGGATTACATCAAATCGATCCTGACCTATGACACCTATCTGCCGACAAGCGACACTGGCGTTGTTGCCATCAGGTTGGTCGGCTGCTCAGCCCCGGGACGCGTCCCATTCTACGATCTTTGCTCGCTCGGCGGCACCGATGCGTTTCGCGGCTTCAACATCACCCAGTTTCTCGACAATGCCCTTCTGTCCGCGCAGATCGAGTATCGCAAACGCCTGGGCAAGCGGATCGGTGTCGTGGCTTTTGGCGGTGTGGGTGCTGTTGGTGGCGCGTTTGACGATCTTGATGACGCCGGGTCGGCAGTCGGCCTGGGCCTGAGATACAGGGTGTCCAAGGCGTTTCCCGTCGACTTTGCCATTGATGGATCAGTCAGTGATGAAGGAGACGGTTTGCTCTACATCTCCGTTGGACAGAGGTTCTGAGGATGGGCCGATGAGACGCAATGAGCGGACTGGCTCCTGCAACATCGCGTAGGAGCATTGGTCTGCAGCACTCAGTGCCTGCTGCCCGCGCTGCCGGTCACCTTTCCAGTTCCGCACAAAGGCTACGACCCGCTCATACGAGCCGTCATAGCCAAGCTGAACCAGATCAGCGTGCATCTGCTTTGCGGTGCGCCGGTCCTTGCGCGACTTGCGCTGCTCCGTCACCAGCCAGCCTGACAACTTCTCCGCATAAGGGTCCAGCTTGGTCGGCCGCGCCGGCGTCTGGAACCGGGGTTCAACAATCCCCGCCCGCAGATACTTCTTGATGGTGTTGCGAGACAGCCCAGTCCGCCGCGCAATCTCGCGGATGGGCATCTTGTCCCGCAAAGCCCAACGTCGAATGACGCTCAAAAATCCCATGTCGATCACTCCAATATCCCCCGACAAATCCCGTCAGGGGCAAGGTTCCACATGGGTCAAATCTCAGTGACAACTCCGACTGCTGCTGGGTCAGTTCTCAGTGACATCCAACACTGCAAGGCGTCCATCCAGTCAGTGATCATCCGGTCGTGCGCCACGCTGCCACGGTCACGTTCCCAGCCGAGGCGGTCGTATTTCTTTGCTAGGACTTCCAATTCAAGTGCTACCATTGCGCGATGCTGGGCCAATTCCTGCGAGGTGATTGCCGAGGCGGCTGCGGACTTCTTTGAGCGTGAGATACTTCTGCATGTCGCTGTCCTACGTTAAGCGGGGACGACAAACATGCATGAGCGCAAAAAACGCACTGATGTAGCTCGCCCCAAAGAGGAACGCCCCGGATGGGGCAACGAGCGCATCATGCGCGCTTATGTAATTTGGACGTTATCGAACGCGCCACTTCATGTTAACATATGGGCGCGCGCCCTCGCCATGCGCCTATATGTGGCATCAAGCCAACACTGCGGCAGTGTGTCGAGCACCCGACCCATGAACATATGGGCTCGTTATGTCGACCTCGCTGTCCGCTGAACGACCTGTCCAGCGCCGCCGGTCACATGGTCAGCCCAACGTTCTGCGAGCTTCATTCTTTTGTCCAAGTAATCAGTTCGTCGATACGCGCGCACGACACTGCCATCCACCACGTGCCCGAGCATCGTCTCCGCGACCTCGTGAGGGGCATCCGTGGCCTCAGCCAGCCATGTGCGTAGGCTCGTGCGAAAGCCGTGCGGACGTGCCTCAAGGCCGCGGCGCTGCATGTGGCGTGACAACGTCATGTCACTGATGACGCCACCGCGCGTGTTCGGAAAGAGAAAGCCATTGCGCGCGTGCGGGCGCGCAAGCTCGATGACACGCCGAGCCTCGGTCGAGAGCGGCACGCGAAACGCCTCGGTCGCTCCCTTACGGCCCTTCACGACATCGGCGGGGATGGTCCAAACGTCTTCCTCGATCTGGTCCAGTCGGATTTTTCGCAGCGGGGTCGAGCGCACACCGGTCAGGATTAGGAGACGGAGGGCAAGGTGGGTGAGGGTGGGCTCTTCAAGGCTCGCGTAGAACTCAGGCACGTCGCGCCAATTCATCGCAGGAATATTCCTTGGCACATGGCGCGACTTCCCCAGCAACGCCTTTGCCTTGTCGGTCGCTTGCAAGTCCACGTCGAGACCCAGCGCCGCCGCATGCTTCATCACGATTGAAAGTCGGTTCATGGCCTTGCGCGCCGTGTCGGCCTTGGAGTGCCAAATCGGGGCCAGCGTATCGCGGATATCGCGCTGGTCGAGATCCGTGACCGGCACCTTTCCAAGTTTGGGCAGCACATGGCGCTCAAGCGGTAAGAGCCAGCGGCCAGCTTTACCATCACCCTTGAGCTCCGCCTTGCGCGTCTCGAATGCGTCGGCGGTGATGACCGCGAGCGAGATATCCTCTCGCCGTGCCGCCCGTGCCTCGGCCTCTCGCTCCTTGACCGGATCGCGGCCCTCGGCTGCCACCTTGCGCCAGCGTTGAGCCAGCTTGCGCGGCACGCTGGCCCGGCGTCTAAAGCGCCTTCGCTTGAGCGAAGGACACCAGGCGCCTCGACTCCTCGTCCCACAGATGCAGCCGGACACTGTGAAGGCTTTGCCGGATCGTCATGCGATTGCTCTCGGCCAGCTCTGCATGATCCCGCAGAACCTCGGGCAACCGATAGAACGGGATGCGGCTGTAAAGGTGGTGCACATGGTGTACGCCGATGTTGGCGCTCAGCCATTGCAACACCGGTGGCAGCACGTAGTGCGAGCTTCCCTTCAGTGCGGATTCGTGCAGCTGCCAGTCCTCGTCAGCGTCCCAATGCGTGGTCTCGAACTGGTGCTGCACGTAGAACAGCCAGACCCCCGCCGTTGCCGCAAGCAATGTCGAGGGCAGGAAAATCAGCAGGATGGGCACCAGCCCGCCAAAGTACAGAACAAGCGCCACCCACACGAATATAGCCGCATTCGTGCACATTGCGCTGACCCAGAACCTGGCATTCCCCATGAGCCCCAATGGCACCCTGTTCTGAATGAAGAACAGATAGCCGGGTCCCAAGCAGAACAGGACAACCGGGTTGCGGTAAAGCCTGTAGATCAATCGGTTAAGAGGATTCAACTGACGATACTCCATGACCGTGATGGTCTGGATGTCTCCCATGCCACGTCGTCCGAGATTGCCCGAAGAGCTGTGGTGAATGGAATGAGAGCGCCGCCACACGTCGTAGGGTGTCAAGGTCAGCACGCCGATCACCCGTCCGAGCCAGTCGCTCACGGTGCGGCTTTGAAAGAATGCCCCATGTCCGCAATCGTGCTGGATGGCGAAAAGACGCAGCAAGAAGGCCGCGTTGCACACGGAGAGCGTAAAGGTCAGCCAATAGCTGACCGACATGGACCACCAGGCAAGGCACCACAGGATCAGGAATGGGCCCAAAGTGACCGCGAGTTCGAATGAACTGCGTATCGGGTCGGGTTCTCGGTACTCTGCGAGGATTCTGGCCCATTCCTTCGCAGGACGGGCCTCGTCACGCTGCCGAACAGCTTCAGATTGATCGGGCATTGCCTACTTTTTCATGTTTTTCGCGGACTTGTTATAAGATCGGAGGGGCTTCGGAAAGGTGCCTTTTCAACGCAGCCGCGAAATACCTGTCGCTGCTCGGTTTTTCGCCAAGTGCGGGCATGTCGGCCTGGCCGGAAAGACACGAAGGCACCGGGCGGCGGCGTGGTCTGCGTTCCGCACGACCTCGCCCTCGCCACACAGTTCGCCGACGCACCCTTCATCCCGCCACAGGCCGCGCGCACTTGACAGCGCCGCCGGATGGCGGGGAAGCTTGCGCACGGGCCAGGTGGGAGGAGAGTGCCATGTCGGAACGGGAAGGGATCGCGCGGCTGACGGCCGAGGATGTGCCGGAACTCGATGATTCAGAGTTCGGAACCTCGGACAAGTATTACTGCCGTATCTTCGAGCAGGATGCGTGGGGCTACTGGAAGCAGATCAGCTGCTCAGGCAATGTCGCATCCGAGAATGACTGCGCGTGGAAGGTGCCCAAGGACGGTGCCTATGGCTGGACGCGCCGACCGTGCTGAGCCTTGCGCTCAGCGTGTCAGGATCAGCCGGTCGCCCGCGATCTCGACACTGGAGAACCGGCGCAGGTAGTCCATGCCCAGAAGCGAGCCCGCCATCTCGCCCTCGTTGACCACGGCGCGCACGTCGCGGTCCGTGATCGGGCCGATGGCGAGACTGTCGAGCTGCACCGGCGCGGTGCGCACCACGCCGTTGGCGGTGCGCGCGCGGCCCGTGTAGATCAGGCTGCCGGTGTCGATGCCCGCTTCGCGCGCGTCGCCGCGGCTCAGCACGATCTGGCTCGCCCCGGTATCGACGACAAAGCGGATCGGCGCGCCGTTGAGCTCTGCCGTCACGTAGTAATGCCCGTCCGGCGCGCGAGGAAGCTCGATGCGGCTGTCGCTGATGACGCTCTGGGTGGGGCGCACCGTCTGGCGGATGTCCTGCCACAGCCCCACCACCGCGATCACCCCGAGAAAGATCAGCCCCCAGGCGGCGGCGTGCTGCATCAGCTTGCCCAGCGACTCGCGGCCCTGCACCACGAACCATAGCACCAGCACCGATCCAAGGATCGACAGGTAGACGAGGCGGGGGAAATCAAAGCTCTCCATGCGTGGGATATGGGTCCTCAGCCCGCCAATCCAAACCCGCGCAGCCCGTCGAGCACAAACTGCACCGCGAGCGCCGCCAGCAGCATGCCCAGCAGCCGCGTCACCACGTTGATGCCGACATGGCCCAGTGCACGCTCCAGCAGGCCGCCCATCAGGAACAACACCAGCGCCAGTGCCACCACCGACAGCATCACCCCGATCACCAGCAGCAACCCCTCGATGCCCGGCTTGTCGCCCACGAGCAGGATCACCGTGGTGATAGAGCCGGGCCCGGCAATGAGCGGGATCGCCAGCGGAAAGATTGACGGGTCGTCCCCCTCGTCCTCTTCGGCGGCGTCGGCCTGCCCCTTGCGGCGACGCGAGCGCCGCTCGAACAGCATGTCGAGCGCGGTGAGAAACAGCAGGATACCGCCCGCGATGCGAAACGCGGGCATGGAGATGCCGATAAAGCCCAGCACCGATTCCCCGAACGCCGCGAAGGTGGCGATCAGCAGCGCGCCCGCCACGCAGGCGCGGATCGCGATTGCCCGGCGGCGCGCGCTGTCCATGCCCTGCGTCAGCGCCACGAAGAGCGGCGTCATGCCCACCGGGTCGATGATGACGAAGAGCGCGACAAAGGCGGTGACGAGAAAGGCGGTGTCCATCAAGCGGGTTCCTCGGGGCTGTGTGGCCTTGCACCACGCCGGGGCGCGTTTGCCAAGGGGTTTCTGGGCGAGAGGGCGACGGCATTGGCTTGGAGCGGACCCTCACAGCTTGGTGCCCATGCGCGGAATCGAGGCGCGTTCACGCGCCGCCGCGCAGCGCCCGACCGCCCGCTCGGGCGGGCGCTTTTACGACGTTTAACTCCGCACAATTGTTGAAGTATTTGGCGCCATAAAGTGACGACCACAACAGGTTGGGCGCCCACCCGCGGTCGGGCGCTGCGCGGCTCCTCAACCTGTGCGCTGAATGGCAGTAAGACGCCATCTTGCTCCCTTCCCGCTATCCCCCGCCATCCTCCTCTGTCAGCGCCGCTTCCATGATCGCGGCGGCGCGGTCGAGCGTTTCGGCCTCCCCCCCGAGCGCGCGATCCCACCCCGCGAGAATCTCGCGGCACAGCGCCATCAGCCGAGTGCCCTCGTCGGTGAACCGCACGAGGCTCTGGTTGCGCCGCGCCGGATCGGGGGCGAGCGCCAGGTACCCCAGATCCGCCAGCGCCAGCGCCTGCCGGTGCGCCGCCTGCCGGCTCACCCCGGTGCGGCGGGCGACCTCCGAGGTGGTGGTCTCGCCACAGATGAGCGCGGCGAGAAAGGCAAGCTGCGCCGGGCTGAGCGCGATGCCGTGTTCCTGCTCCAGCACCTCCGACAACCGCCGCGTCACCCGGTCCTGGAAACCGCGCGCGGCGTGATAAAGCGTCAGGGTCAGGCTGTTCGCCATGTTTGTTGTCAACTTTGTTGACATACTGGATCGCTCCGATATCTTGTCAATTACGTTGACAATGATGGAGGTCTCTCATGACACTTGCAACCGTCTTGCGCCTCAACGCGCTGTCCTGTCTCGGCTTCGGTGTGCTGTTCCTGGCCGCACCGGGGCCGGTGGCGACCGGGTTGGGCACGCCGCCCGCCTGGCTCATCGCCGCGCTCGGGGCGGGGCTCATCGGAAATGCCGCGCTGTTGTGGCTGAGCGTGCGGGGCGGCCGCGCGCCGCGCCGCGCCGAGGTGCTGTTCTTCTGCATGGGCGACGCGGCTTGGGTGGTGGCGACGCTCGCACTGATCCTCGCCGGGGTCTGGATCGTCACGCCTGGCGGCCGCATCGCGGCGCTCGCCGTGGCGGTCATGGTCGGCGCCCTCGGACTCGCCCAATGGCGGCGGTTGCCGGATTCTGACGGCACCGCGCGCTCCGCGCTCTGAACCGTGCGGTTCGCGCCTTGAACCGTGAGGTTCGCGCTCAGCCTTCCGCCTTTTCCAGCCGGGCGAGGGCGGCCTCCCACAGCGTTTCGGCGCGGGCGATACCGTCCTCGATCTCGGCATATTTGCGCTGCCAGGTGGCGAGCGTGCCGGGATCCTCGTAGATGTCGGGATCGGCAAGCTTGTTTGCGACCTTGCCCTCCATCTCCATCAGCTTCTCGACCCGGGCCTCGCAGGCGCGCACCTCCTGCCGCAATTTCAGGATCGCCTCGCGAGATGGCTTTTCTTTTTTCTTTACAGGTTTTTGCGATGTTTTCTTCACGTTCTCCGGTGGGGCCAGCAGCATCGCGCGATAGCTTTCCAGATCGCCCTCGTAGGGGGTCACCGTGCCACCCTTGACCAGCCACAGCCGGTCCGCCACCAGGCTCAGCAGGTGCATGTCGTGGCTCACCAGGATGATCGCGCCGGTATAGGCGGTCAGTGCCTCGACCAGCGCCTCGCGGCTCTCGATATCGAGGTGGTTGGTCGGCTCGTCGAGGATCAGCATATGCGGCGCATCCACCGTGGCGAGCATCAGCGACAGCCGCGCCTTCTGCCCACCGGATAGATTTTCTACTTTAGTTTCTGCTTGTTGCGGGCCAATTCCAAACCCCGCGAGCCGCGCGCGCAGCCGCGCGGGTGTCTCACCCGGGCGCAAGCGGCGGATATGATCGAGGGGTGTCTCGTCGATATGCAGCTCGTCCACCTGGTGCTGCGCGAAATACCCCGCGCGCAGGCGGGCGGCCTTGTGAACGTGCCCGTCAAGCAGATCAAGTTTGCCTGCCAACAATTTGGAAAGAGTTGATTTTCCTTCGCCGTTGCGACCCAGAAGCGCGATCCGGTCATCCTGGTCGATGCGCAGATCGAGCCTGCTCAGCACCGCGCTGCCGTCATATCCCGTGGCCGCCCCCTCCAACCGCAGGATCGGCGGAGACAGCGCCTCCGGTTCCGGGAATGTAAACCGCCTCAACGCCGCCTCCTGCGGGGCCGAGATGGGCTGCATCCGTGCCAGCGCCTTGATCCGCGCCTGCGCCTGCTTGGCCTTGTCGGCCTTGTAGCGGAAGCGGTCGACATAGGATTGCAGATGCGCGCGGCGCGCCTCCTGCTTCTTGGCCTCGGATTGCGCGGCGGCGATACGCGCGGCGCGTGTTTCGGCGAACTTGTCGTAACCCCCTTGATAAAGCGTGAGTTTCCGGTCTTCGAGATGCAGGATCGAGCCGACCGCGCGGTTCAGGAGCCCGCGATCGTGGCTGATGATGAGCACGGTATGCGGATAGCGTGCGAGGTAGTTTTCGAGCCACAGAGCGCCCTCGAGATCGAGGTAGTTTGTCGGCTCGTCGAGCAGCAGCAGGTCGGGCGCGGCAAAGAGCACCCCCGCCAGCGCCACTCGCATCCGCCAGCCCCCGGAAAAGGCCGAACAGGGCATGAGCTGTTCGTCATCGGTGAAGCCCAGCCCCTTGAGGATCGCGCTCGCCCGCGCCTCTGCGGACCAGGCGTCGATATCGGCGAGCCTTGTCTGGATCTCGGCGATCTGCGCGCCGTCGGTCTCGCTCTCGGATTTCTCAAGAAGATCAGAGCGTTCCGTGTCAAAGCTCAACACCGTGTCGAGGAGCGACACGTTGCTGCCCGGCACCTCCTGCGCCACGCCGCCAATGCGGGCGCGCCGCGGCAACGAGATCGCCCCGCCCTCCAGCGGCATCTCGCCCCGGATCAGGTGAAAGAGCGTGGTCTTGCCGGTGCCGTTGCGCCCTACGAGCCCGACCTTGTGCCCCTCGGGAATGAGGGCCGAGGCGTTCTCGAACAGGCGGTGTCCGGCAATGGCGTAGGTGATGTCGTCGATGCGTAGCATGGGACGGGGGATGCCCCATGCCGCGGCCAGCGTCAATCACGGCTTTTCAACGCGCAAGCCTCATGCTACGGGACCCGCGATCAAGCTGCGCGGGGTGTCTCCCGGCGGCATCACCCTGACAAAAGAGGCTGACATGGCTGTGGAACGCACCCTGAGCATCATCAAACCCGACGCCACCCGGCGCAACCTGACCGGCAAGATCAACGCCAAGTTCGAGGAGGCGGGCCTGCGCATCATCGCGCAGAAGCGAATCCAGATGACCCCGGCGCAGGCGGGCACCTTCTATGCCGTGCACAAGGAGCGCCCGTTTTATGGTGAGCTGTGCGAGTTCATGGCGAGCGCGCCGGTGGTGGTGCAGGTGCTGGAAGGCGAGGGCGCCATCGCCAAGAACCGCGAAGTGATGGGAGCCACGAACCCCGCCGATGCCGCACCGGGCACGATCCGCGCGGAATTCGCCGAGTCGGTCGGCGAGAATTCGGTCCACGGCTCGGACGCGCCCGAGACTGCGGCGGTCGAGATTGCCTATTTCTTTTCGGGGCTTGAGCTGGTCGGCTGACCGCGCTGCCTATGATCTGAGCGAGGGCCGCACCCCGGCGAGGGGCGCGGCCCTTTTTCGTTGGAAAGGTTTGTCATGGAGATCATCAACGGGATCGCGGGCCGCGAAGAGCCGATCACCGCGCTGTTTCACGAGACCTTCACGGCCTCGGAGGGCGCTGCGGAGGGCCGGATCGTCGCCGGGCTGGCGCATGATCTGCTGACCCTCACGCCTGCATCCGACATCCGCGTCTTTCGTGTCGAGGAGACGGGCCGTGTGATCGGCGCGGCAATCTTCTCCCGTCTCATTTATCCTATGGATACGCGGCGCGTGATGCTTCTGTCGCCGATGGCGGTGGCACCGGATTGGCAGGGTCGCGGCGTGGGGCAGGGGCTCTTGCGCCATGCTCTGGAGGCGCTGCGTGCCGAGGTGGCGGAGGTGGCGCTGACCTATGGCGATCCTGCCTTCTATCGGCGGGTGGGCTTTGCCCCCGTCACCGAGGCCGAGGTGCAGCCCCCGTTGCCGCTCAGCGCGCCGCACGGGTGGTTGGGGCTGTCGCTGACCGGCGATCCGATGCCCGCACTCTCGGGCGTCCCGGTCTGTGCCGCTGTGCTCAATCGAGCGGATATCTGGTAGGGTTGCACGCTGCGCGGCATACGCGAGCGGCCGCTCTCGACCATTAACTCCGGATCAGGGCTCCGACCTCTCAGATACTTGCGAAATCGCGAAAGATCGGAGTGGGGGCGGGCCGTGTCCGCTTGTCGTCGCGGGGCGGGCGCGGGGGGCGCGGCGGGCCGCTGCGAGTGGTTTCTTGCTCGGTCATCTGCCTCATCCTTGTGGTTGGGCAGGGCGACCGGGAGCCGCCCGTGCCGTATGCAGTGGCAACAGGAGAGCAGGATTTCGCGGCAAGGCGATGCCGGAAAAGCGGCGTTGTGATGACGGCTCAGGCGGTCATGTCATCGACCACCGTCACCCCGGCACCGCCATAGCCGTCCATCGCGGCGAGCGCGGCATGGAGCCCCGAGAGCCCGATCCGGTGGGTGACGAGGCGGGCAGGGTCGAGCCGTCCGGCGGCGATCATCCCCATCAGCGCGGCGAAGCGATGCGCGCCAATGCCGCGCGTACCGTGCAGCGTGATCTGGCGGGAATAGACCATGTCCAAAAGCGGCAGGTCGGGTGTGGCGTGGTCGCCGAGGGGCATCCCGATCTGCACGTGCCGTCCCATCTTGCGCAGGCTGTTCAGCGAGTTGTGAAAGGTCGCGGTGATTCCCAGCGCGTCGAGCGAGACATCCGCGCCGCCGCCCGTCAGGTCACGTACCGCCGCGCCCACGTCATCGGTGGTGCTCGCGTCGAGCGCCGCCGTGGCCCCGAGTTCGCGCGCCAGCGCCAGCGCCGCCGGATTCACATCCACCGCGAGGATGCGCGCACCGAGCGCCGCCGCGATCAGGATGGCCGACAGACCCACCCCGCCGCAGCCATGTACCGCCAGCCATTCGCCGGGCGCGAGGGCTGCGCGGTCCACCAGCGCGCGGAACGCGGTGGTGACGCGACAGCCCATGCCCGCGGCAGCGGCGTAGTCCATCGCGTCGGGCAGGCGCACGAGGTTGAAATCGGCGCGCGGGATGGCGATGCGCTCGGCAAACGCCCCCCATTGGCTGAACCCGATGACCTGCTGATGGTCGCAGATGGTGGGCTCGCCGCCGCGGCAATCGGGGCAGGCACCGCAGCCGAGGATGAACGGCGCGGTGACGCGCTCGCCCACGCTGAAGGCATGGCATTCGGGGCCGACCTCGATCACCTCTCCGGCGAATTCGTGGCCCATGACGTGGGGCAGCACCACGTCCGGGTCAGCCCCTTTCCAAGCGTGATGATCCGAGCGGCACACGCCGCAGGCGCGCACAGCGATCACCGCGCCGTCACGCGGGCAGGCGGGGTCGGGCAGGTCGGTGATCTCGACCGGGTCGGCAAAGCGGGAGAGCAGGGCGGCGCGCATCGGGGTTCCTTGGTCTGGTGGGGCGCGTCAGGTGCGCGGGTCGAGCAGCTTGGCGAGGATGCGGTTGCGGGTGATCTGGCCCAGCAATGCGCCATCCTCGACCACGCCCACCGGCGCGTCATGGCCCTGCGCCGCCTCCATCACCGCCTGGATGGTCGCGTCGGCGGGTACTGTGGCGTCGGGCGTGCCCTTCGCGGGCTCCATCACGTCGCGGGCGCAAAGCACGCCCAGTGGGTTCATGTGCGCCACGAAATCGGCCACGTAGCCGGTGGCGGGGTTGGTAAAGATATCCTGCGGCGTGCCGCATTGCACGATGCGCCCGCCCTCCATTATGGCGATGCGGTCGCCCAGCTTGAACGCCTCGTCGAGATCGTGGCTGACAAAGATGATGGTGCGCCCCAGCGTCTTTTGCAGGTCGATGAGTTCGTCCTGAAGATGCGTGCGAATGAGCGGATCGAGCGCCGAAAAGGGCTCGTCCATCAACAGGATTGGCGCATCGGTGGCGAAGGCACGGGCGAGGCCCACGCGCTGCTGCATCCCGCCCGACAACTCGGCCACGCGGCGGTCGGCCCAGTCGGAGAGATTGACCAGTGCCAATTGATCGGTCACCCGTCGCTCGCGCTCGGATTTCGGGATACCCGCGAGTTCGAGGCCCAGCCCCACGTTCTCCGCCACGCTGCGCCACGGCAACAGGCCGAATTGCTGGAACACCATCGCGATATGGTGCTGGCGCAGGCGGCGCAGGGTGGCGGCATCCGCGTTCGTGACGTCCACCATGCTGTCACCGTCATGCACCTCGACCTTGCCGCGCACCACCGGGTTGAGCCCGTTGACCGCGCGCAGGAGCGTGGACTTGCCCGAGCCAGACAGCCCCATCAGCACGAGGATTTCGCCCGTTGCCACCGACAGGTCGCAATCGTGCACACCGAGGATCTGGCCGGTTTGCTGCTGGATATCGCCGCGTTCGCGGCCCTCGTCCATCAGCGGCAGCGCGCTCTCGGGGGCGTCGCCAAAGACGATGGAGACGGATTTGAAATTGACGCTGGCTTGGGTCATTTCCGGCCCTCCATGCGCAGCATCCGGTCAAGCACGATGGCCACGACAACGATCATCAGCCCCGACTCGAAGCCAAGCGAGATATTCACGGTGTTAATCGCCCTGAGCACCGGCACGCCGAGTCCGTCGGCGCCAACAAGCGCCCCGATCACCACCATCGAGAGCGACAACATGATGGTCTGGTTGAGACCGGCCATGATCTGCGGCAGGGCGTAGGGCAGTTCGACCTTCCACAGCGTCTGGCGATTGGTGGCTCCGAACGCCTGCGCCGCCTCAAGCAGCGGCTGCGGCGTGTTGGCAATGCCCAGATGCGTCAGGCGGATGGGGGCGGGGACCACGAAGATCACCGTGGCGATGAGACCCGGCACCATGCCGATGCCGAAAAACACGATTGCCGGGATCAGGTAGACGAAGGGCGGCAACGTCTGCATCAGGTCGAGCACGGGGCGCATTCCGTCATAGAGCCGCGGACGGTGCGCGGCGGCGATGCCGATGGGCACGCCGATGGCCATGCAGAAGATGCAGGACGACAGCACCAGCGTGAGGCTCTCGGTGGTTTCCTCCCAATAGCCCTGGTTGAGGATGAAGAGAAAGCCCAGGGCCACGAAAAGGCAGGTTTTCCAGTTGCGCTGAAGCGCCCATGTGAGGCCCACGAAGACGGCGATGATCACCAGTGGATGCGGCGTCTGGAGCACCCAGAGAAAGGCGTCGATCAGCGCTTCCATGAGGAGGGCAAGCGCGTCGAAGAACCCGGCGGCGTTGTCCTGAAGCCAGAGAAAAAAATCCTCGGCCCAGTTGCCGACGGGAATCTTGTGATCGCTCAGCCAGTCCATGGGAATGCCTTGACTTTGAATGTTCGGAAGCAGGAAGAGAGGTGCCGCCCCGTGTCAGGGCCGGGGCGGCACAAGAAGGACATCACAGACCCAGGTCGGCCTTGACCGCGGCCATCGCGTCGCCACCGTCCTGCGTGGTGACGCCGTCGAGCCAGCCGTCCAGAACGCCGGGATTGGCCTTGAGCCATGCGGCCGCCGCCTCTTCGGGGTCGGCCCCGTCGTTGAGGATCGCGCCCATGATCTCGTTTTCCATGGCGAGCGTGAATTGCAGGTTTTCAAGGAATGTGCCGACATTCGGGCATTCTTCGACATAGCCTGCTCGGGTGTTGGTATAGACCGTTGCGCCGCCGAGGTCGGGGCCGAACCAGTCATCGCCGCCGGTGAGGTAGGTCATGTCGTGATTGGCGTTCATCGGGTGCGGCTCCCAGCCGAGGAAGACGATCGGCTCTTCGCGGCGGTCGGCGCGGCTGACCTGCGCGAGCATGCCCTGCTCCGAGCTTTCCTTGACTTCGAAGCCCTTGAGGCCAAAGGCGTCGGCCTCGATCATGTCGAGGATCAGGCGGTTGCCGTCATTGCCCGGCTCGATGCCGTAGATCGTCTCGTCGAGCGCTTCGGCATGCTCGGCGATGGCGCCGAAAGAGGTGATGCCGAGCTCTGCCCCGGCGGCATTGGTGGCCAGCGTGTATTTCGCCCCTTCGAGGTTGGCGCGCACGGTGTCCACGGTGCCGGCCTCGCGGTAGGGGCCGATGTCGCCTTCCATGGTGGGCATCCAGTTGCCGAGGAACACGTCGATGTCACCTGCGGCGAGCGAGGTATAGGTCACCGGCACCGAGAGCACCTTGGTCTCGGTCTCATAGCCCAGTGCCCCCAGCACAACCGTAGTCGCGGCGGTGGTGGCGGTGATGTCGGTCCAGCCCACATCGGAGAAGGTGACGCTCTCGCAATTGGCGAGCGCGGGGCCAGCGGCGGTGGCCAGCGCGAGGGCGGAAAGCGTTGTCTTTAGGGTCATCATGTCTCTCCCGTTATCGGTTGTCCGGGCGTGCGGCCCGGTTGGCCAAGGGCCCGGAGGACAATCCCCCCCGGGCCCCGGCATGACGGCGCAGGTGGTCAGGCTCAGGCCATCCACCAGCGCTCGACGAAGCGCATGCCGTCAACATCCCAGTTAGAGCTCATCTCCTCGGTATGTGCGATCTTGGTGGAGTTGCCGAACACCCAGTTGGCGAACATCGGGATGATGACACCACCCTCGTTCGACACCAGCGCCTGCATCTCGTAATACATTTCGCGGCGCTTGTCCTCGTCGAGCTCGGATCGGGCCTTGATCATCAGCTCGTCGAACCGCTCGTTGCACCAGAAGCTGTCGTTCCAGGATGCGCCGCACTGGTAGGCAGTGGAGAACATCTGGTCCTCGACAACTCGACCGGACCAGTAGACCGAGACGAAGTCCTCCTTCATCCAGATGTCCGACCAGTAGCCGTCATTCGGCTCACGCGACGGGGTAAGATTTATCCCCGCTTCGGCGGCCGAGGACTGGTAGAGCACGGCGGCATCGACCGAGCCGACAAAGGCCGCGTCGGCGGCCGATAGCTTGACGTCGATGCTGTCGAGACCGGCTTGCTTGAGGTACCATTTCGCCTTGTCAGGATCGTAGCTCTTCTGTTCGAGCTCGTCATTGTAGAAGCGCTGGCCCCGGCCGATCGGGTGGTCATTGCCCACCGAGCCGTAGCCGAACAGGATCTTGTCTACGAGTTCCTCGCGGTTGACCGCGTATTTCAGCGCTTGCCGGACATTGTTGTCGTTGTAGGGAGCTTCGCGGGTATCCATCGCGAAAGTGTAGTGCTGCGTCCCGGCAACCGCGTTGATCTGGATGTCGGGATTGCGCGACAGCAGGTTCACGGTCTTGAGATCGAGCCGGTCTGCCACGTCCACGTCGCCCGAGACGAGCGCCGTGGTGCGCGCGTTTTGATCGACGATGGCAATGATCTCGGCGCTATCGAACCAGGCCACGTCATCGCGCCAATGGCCCTCATGCCGCTCGACAGAGTAAGAGACGCCGGGATCGAAATCGATCAGCTTGTAGCTTCCGCATCCATCGCCAGAGCGCCAGTCGATGCTATCGCCGTCGGCGGGACAGATGGTCAGGTGATAGTCGCTGAGGATGAACGGAAAGTCGGCATTGCCGCCATCGAGGGTAAAGACGACCGTATCGTCGCCCTCTGTGCTGATGTCCTGGATTGGTGCCACGATCGGCCCGGCAGCGGAGGTCGAATCCTCGCCGCGGTGGAAGTTGATCGAGTTGACCACGTCCGCCAGTTCCAGCGGCTTTCCGGAATGGAAGGTCACGCCGGGGCGGATCTTGAAGCGCCAGACTTTGGCGTCGGGCGAGGCTTCCCAGCTTTCAGCAAGTTCCGGCCGCAACGAGCCGTCCTGCGCGACCTCCGTCAGGTGGCCGTGAATCGCGTAGGAGAGCGAGGTGGTGAAGCTGTTCTCGTACGTGCCGGGATTGAGCGTGTCGGTAGTCTGACCGTGGCCAATGGCGGCACGCAGGTGGCCACCACGCGACGGCGCGGCCTTCGCGCGCATGGGCATGGAGGCGGCAAGCGCTGCGCCTGCGGTAGTGGCCATGAAGCCGCGGCGATTAATACCGCCAGTGGTGATGCGTGTCATTTTCGGTTTCTCCCTTTGGGTTGTTTCGGACCAGCCTCGCGGATCGCGTGCGGTCATCTCTTATGTGTTAAAGGCTAATATGACGCTGGCGTGAAATACAACGTCATTCTCGTGAAGGTTCCCTGTCGTGCCCTCTCCCGGGTTATTGATTGACGAGTCAATTAAACACGATTACGCCGGTCTGGCAAGATGACCCTCGGGAGGCGATCCATGCCCAAGCTCGGAATGGAGCCCATCCGGCGCGGCGCGCTGGTGGAGGCCACGATTCACGAGATCGGCGCGCGCGGCGCGCTCGACGTGACGGTGGCGCAGATCGCGCGGCGCGCGGGCATGTCCTCGGCGCTGGCGCATCACTATTTCGGTTCCAAGGAGGCGCTGTTCGCCGCTGCCATGCGCCATGTGCTGTCGCTCTACGGTGCCGAGGTGCGCGGTGCGCTCAGCATGGCGAGAACGCCGCGCCAGCGCGTCGAGGCGATCATCCGCGCCAGCTTTACCCCGGCGCAGTTCCGACCTGAGATGGTTGCCGCCTGGCTCAATTTCTATGTACAGGCGCAGCGCTCGGATGCGGCGCGGCGGCTGTTGCATGTCTACCAGCGGCGGCTGCGCTCGAATCTCTATCACGCCTTCCGGCAGGTACCGGGATGCGACGCGACCACGCTCACCCGCGGCTGCGCGGCGATGATTGACGGGCTTTATATCCGCCAGTCACTCGGCGAGGGCGGTGTTGCCCCGGAGGCCGCAATCGACGTGCTGCTGCGCTATCTCGACACCAGCCTGCCCCAGGAGGAAAGATGACCCACCGCCCCAATATCCTGATCTTCATGGTCGATCAGTTGAACGGCACGCTCTTTCCCGACGGTCCGGCCGAGTGGCTGCACACGCCCAACCTGCGCAAGCTGGCCGAGCGCTCGACGCGGTTTGCCAATACCTACACGGCCAGCCCGCTCTGCGCCCCGGGGCGGGCGAGTTTCATGTCGGGGCTGCTGCCCTCGCGCAGCCGCGTCTACGACAACGCCGCCGAGTTCTCGGCGGATATTCCCACCTATGCCCACCACCTGCGCCGGGCGGGCTATCAGACCTGCCTGTCGGGCAAGATGCATTTCGTCGGCCCCGATCAGTTGCATGGCTTCGAGCAGCGGCTCACCACGGATATCTACCCCGCAGACTTTGGCTGGACGCCGGATTACCGCAAGCCGGGCGAGCGGATCGACTGGTGGTATCACAACCTTGGCTCGGTCACCGGCAGCGGCGTGGCCGAGATTTCCAACCAGATGGAATACGATGACGAGGTGGCCTTTCACGGCGCGCAGAAGGTCTATGATCTCGCCCGCGGCCATGACGCGCGGCCCTGGTGCCTGACGGTGAGCTTTACCCATCCGCATGACCCCTACGTCGCGCGGCGCAAATACTGGGACCTTTACGAGGAGTGCGAGCATCTCCTGCCGGAGGTGCCCGCCATGGCCTACGCGGATCACGACGCGCATTCCAAACGTATTTTCGATGCCAATGACTGGCGGGCGTTCGACATCACCGAGGAAGACATCCGCCGCTCTCGCCGCGCCTACTTCGCCAACATCTCCTATCTCGATGACAAGATCGGCGAAGTGATGGCGGCGCTGGAGGCCACCCGGCAGGAGGCGGTGATCCTCTTCGTGTCGGATCACGGCGACATGCTGGGCGAGCGTGGGCTTTGGTTCAAGATGTCGTTCTACGAGGGCTCGTCCCGCGTGCCGCTGATGATCTGTGCCCCCGATATGGCGCCGGGCCTCGTGGCCGACCCGGTGAGTAATATCGACGTCTGCCCGACGCTCTGTGACCTGGGTGGTGCCGACATGTCCGAGGTGATGCCCTGGACCGAGGGGCAATCGCTGGTCCATCTCGGACAGGGCGGCAAACGCGACGCCCCTGTGGCGATGGAATACGCGGCCGAGGCAAGCTACGCGCCGCTCGTCTCGCTGCGTTATGGCAAGTGGAAATACAATCGGTGCTCGCTCGACCCCGATCAACTTTTTGACCTGGAGGCCGACCCGCACGAGTTGACCAATCTCGCGGATGACTCCGCCCATGCCGGCACGCTGGCGCAGTTGCAGGCCAAGGCCGCGGCGCGCTGGGATCTCGACGCCTTCGATGCGCAGGTGCGCGAGAGCCAGGCGCGCCGCTGGGTGGTCTACGAGGCACTGCGTCAGGGCGGCTATTACCCGTGGGATTACCAACCGCTGCAAAAGGCATCGGAGCGCTACATGCGCAACCACATGGACCTCAACGTGGTCGAGGAAAACCAGCGTTTTCCACGGGGCGAATAGGGGGGGCGTATGATGACGTCATCTTGCCAGGGATATCCACACTCCCACGCGGGCAACCGGAGGAGGTGCTGATGGAGGCCGACTACGTCATCGTGGGCGCCGGCAGCGCGGGCTGCGCCATGGCCTACCGGCTCAGCGAGGCCGGCAAGTCCGTGCTGGTGATCGAGCATGGCGGCACCGATGCCGGCCCCTTCATCCAGATGCCCGGCGCGCTCAGCTATCCGATGAACATGCGCCGCTACGACTGGGGCTACCAAACCGAGCCCGAGCCGCACCTCGGCGGGCGGCGGCTGGCCTGTCCGCGCGGCAAGGTGATCGGCGGTTCAAGCTCGATCAACGGCATGGTCTATGTGCGCGGCCATGCGCATGACTACGACCATTGGCGCAATCAGGGCTGCGACGGCTGGGGCTACGCGGACGTGCTGCCGTATTTCAAGCGGATGGAGGCTTGGGACGACGGCGGGCATGGCGGCGACCCGGCGTGGCGCGGAACCGATGGTCCGCTGCATGTAAGCCGCGGCAAGCGCGATAACCCGCTGGTGCGCGCCTTCGTCGAGGCGGGGGTGCAGGCGGGATACCAGCGGACCGACGACTATAACGGCGAAAAGCAAGAGGGGTTCGGCCCCTTCGAGATGACGGTCCACAAGGGCCAGCGCTGGTCGGCGGCGAATGCATACCTGAGACCGGCCCTGAAGCGCGAGAATTGCGACCTGCTGCGCGGGCTGGTGCAGCGCGTGGTGACCCATGAGGGCCGCGCAACCGGCGTAGAGGTGCTGCGCGGCGGACGGAGCGAGGTGGTGCGCGCGCGCGCCGAGGTGATTCTCGCGGCCTCTTCGATCAATTCGCCGAAGCTGCTGATGCTGTCGGGAATCGGTCCGGCGGCGCATCTCTCCGAGCACGGCATCGCGGTTGTGGCCGACCGGCCCGGCGTTGGTGCGAACCTGCAGGATCACATGGAGCTTTATGTCCAGATGGCCGCCAGCCAGCCGGTGAGCCTCTTCAAGTACTGGAACCTTTTCGGCAAGGGCTGGGTCGGGCTGCGCTGGCTTCTGGGTCGGCAGGGGCCGGGAGCCTCGAACCAGTTCGAGAGCTGCGGTTTCATCCGTTCCCGCGCGGGTGTCGATTACCCCGATATCCAGTTCCATTTCTTGCCCATTGCCGTGCGCTATGACGGCAAGGCGGCGGCCGAGGGGCACGGGTTTCAGGCCCATGTCGGCCCGATGCGCAGCGAATCTCGCGGCACGATCACCTTGCGCAGCAGCGATCCTGCCGACGACCCGGTGATCCGCTTCAACTACATGAGCGCGGAGAGCGATTGGATAGATTTCCGCCGCTGCATCCGGCTCACACGCGAGATATTTGCGCAGGAGGCCTTCGCGCCCTATCGCAAACACGAGATACAGCCTGGTGTCGAGGTGCAGAGCGACGACGCGCTCGACGATTTCATCCGCGAGCATGCCGAGAGCGCCTATCACCCCTGCGGCACCTGCCGGATGGGTCGCGCGGATGACAGCGATGCCGTGGTCGATCCAGATGGGCGGGTGATCGGCGTCGACGGCTTGCGCGTGGCCGATTCGAGCATCTTCCCGCGCATCACGAACGGCAATCTCAACGCCCCGTCGATCATGGCGGGCGAGAAAATCGCCGACGCGGTGCTGGGCCGCCGCCTGCCGCCGGACAACGCGGCCCCGTGGCTTCACCCCGATTGGGAACACGCGCAGCGGTGATCGCGCATTAACGCTTTGTTCACGTTCTGTATTGAAAAGCAGCATCCCCTCCCGCAATAAAGGGGCATGTTAAGGATTTCTTTACTGATCGTTCTTACAATGTTCCCCGCCGCGATCATTGCGCAGGGGTTCGGCGGGCCGGTGCGCGTGATCGATGGCGATACGCTCGACGTGGGGGCCACGCGGGTCCGCCTGCACGGCATCGACGCGCCCGAACTGGGGCAGCGCTGCACCAACGCGGATGGCGTGGCATGGGATTGCGGCACATGGGCCGCCGATCAGGTGCGTAGGCGGATCGGGGGCCGCATGGCGCGCTGTGACACGGTCGATACCGATCGTTACGGGCGTACTGTCGCCACCTGCGCGGTGGCTGGGCAGGACGTGGGCCGGATGCTGGTGACCGAGGGGCTGGCGCTAGCCTATCGCAAGTACTCGATGGCTTATGACCTCGACGAGAAACGCGCCGTCATCGCCGGGATCGGGCTGCACGCGCACCGCTTCGACCGGCCAGCGGACCATCGCCGCACCGTGCGCGAGGATCGCGCGACGCAGACCGCCGCACCCGACCCGGATTGCGCGATCAAGGGCAATATCAGCCGCTCGGGCAAGCGCATCCACCACCTGCCGGGGCAGGCGGATTACGCGCGCACGGTGATCCGGCCTGGGCAGGGCGAACGCTGGTTCTGCTCGGAGGCCGAAGCGCGCGCCGCAGGCTGGCGACGTGCCCGGCGCTGACGCGCGGCCCCGCGCCGCCGCAAGTCGACCCCTGTGCACCCGCCCGGTTTGATCCGGGTCAAGGTGCGTCGCGCCCGCCCCCATTAGGGTGGGTCGGCAGGCAAACAACAGGAGACGCGCGATGTCCCACACCCCCCACGAGCTTCACGAGGAATTTCCGCAATTCGCCGAGAGAACCGGCGAGATGAAACAGGCCGATCCGCACTTCGCACGGTTGGCGGAGGAGTATCACGAGGTGAACCGCAAGGTGCACCGCGCCGAGACCCTGGTCGAGCCGATGGACGACCTCGCCGAGATGGACCTGCGCAAGGAACGCGCGCGGCTGAAGGACGAACTCTACCGCCTGCTGAGCGCCTGAGCGCGGTCCAGACGCGCCGCGCGGTCAGATGATCGCGTGGCGCACCCGCGCCGAGACCCATTCGCTCAGCACCACGGTGGCGAGGATCAACAGCAGGATCACCGTCACTTGCGGCCAGGCCAGCACGTTGAGCGAGGCCTGAAGCTTGAGCCCGATCCCGCCCGCGCCGACCAGCCCCAGGATGGTGCTCTCGCGGATGTTGATGTCCCAGCGGAACACCGAAATACCCCAGAAGGCGGGCATGATCTGCGGCACGATGCCGTAGCTGACCACCTGCGCGGGGCTGGCACCGGTGGCCTGCACCGCCTCGATCTGGCGCGCGTCGGTCTCCTCGATCGCCTCGTAGAGCAGCTTGCCGACAAAGCCGATGGAGCGCAGCGCGATGGCGACAATCCCCGCGAGGATGCCCGGCCCGATGATCGCCACCAAGAGCAGCGCCCAGATCAGCGAGTTGATCGAGCGCGATGCGACGATGATAAAAAGGGCGATGGGCCGCAGGATGCGCTGTGAGGGCGTGGTGTTGCGCGCCGCCATGAACGCCACCGGCACCGCCATGATGACGCCGCCCAGCGTGCCCAGTGTGGCGATGTTGATCGTGTCCCAGAGCGGCACCATCAGCTCCGGCAGGTAGCTGAGGCGCGGCGGCACCATCCGGCCGCCGATATCGGCCGCCTGTCGGGGCGCGTCGGCGACGAAGGCCCAAATGGTGTTTTCCGTCATCACCTGCCAGCACCACACGAACAGCGCCACCAGAGCCAGCCAACCGAGCCACATCACCAGCCGCTTGCGCGGCGTGCGATGCGCCCAGACCTCGGAATGATGCGTGATTTCGCTCATTGCAGGAACTTTCGCAGGTAGCTGGAACCGTATTCCGCCACCATCACGATGCCGATGATGATCAGCAGGATCGCGCCCGCGCTGTCATATTCGTAGCGGTCGATGGCGGTGTTGAGCGTCGCGCCGATCCCGCCCGCGCCGACAATGCCGATCACCGCGCTTTCGCGGAAATTGATGTCGAGCCGGTAGAGCGACAGGCCGATGAGACGTGGCATCACCTGCGGCTGGATCGCGTAGTTGACAAGTTGCAGCCACGAGGCCCCGGTGGCGCGGATCGCCTCGGCCTGCGCCTCGTCGATCTCCTCTATATCGTCGGCGAGCAGCTTGGCGATAAAGCCGATGGTGGCGAAGCTGAGCGTGAGAAAGCCGGCGAAGGGCCCGAACCCGAACATCGCCACGAGAAAGATGGCGATGATGATTTCCTGCAGCGCGCGGCTGACCGCGATGATGCCGCGGCAGACATAGTAGATCGCGCGCGGCGCGAGGTTGCGCGCCGCGCCGACGCCGATGGGCACCGAGATGATGACGCCGATCACGGTCGAGGTGAGCGTCATGGTCAGGCTTTCGATCAGCCCTTGGCGGATATCGATCCAGCGGCTGGTGAAATCCGGCGTGAGAAATCCCATGACGAAGCGTTGCCCGCGCTCCAGCCCGGCGGCGACGCGCGCCCAGTCCACTTCGAGCGTGCCGATGGCCAGCACGAGGTAGAGCACGACGCCGATTTTTAGAGCAAGACGCCAGCGGCGGTCGGTCACGATCTGCGGCGGGCGCTTCCATGTGGTGGGGTAGGCGTCGGCCATCAGGCGAGCGCCTCCATCCGTGCCTTCGCCTCGGCTTCGGCCTCGGCCTGCTCGGCATCGCCCGCGCGCATGGCGTGCCAGTCTTCGGCACCGTAGATTTCGGTCAGCGCCGCCTCGGTCAGCGTCTCGGGTGCGTCGTCAAAGACCACGCGGCCCGCACGCAGCCCCACGATGCGTTGCATGAATTGCTGCGCCAGCGGCACGTCGTGGATGTTGACGATGGCGGGCAGGTCACGCTCGGCACAGATTTCTGTAAGCAGGCGCATGATCTGGCGGCTGGTCTTGGGGTCGAGGCTGGCGGTGGGTTCGTCCACAAGCAGGAGTTCGGGTTCCTGCGCCAATGCGCGCGCGATGCCCACCCGTTGCCGCTGCCCGCCCGACAGCGCGTCGGCGCGCTTGTCGGCGTGGTCCATCAACCCGACCCGGTCGAGCAGGCGATAGGCGTTGCGGATGTCGGTGGGCGGGTAGCGGCGCAGGAAACTACGCCAGAACGGCACATAGCCGAGGCGACCCGAGAGCACGTTCTCCATCACCGTGAGCCGCTCGACCAGCGCGTATTCCTGAAAGATCATGCCGATCCGCCGCCGCTGGCGGCGCAGCTCGCGCTTGCCTAGCTTTGCCAAGTCGATGTCGCCCAGCAGCACCGCGCCGGCGGTGGGCTCCACCAGTCTGTTGATGCAACGGATGAGGGTGGACTTGCCCGCGCCTGACGGCCCGATCAGCCCCATGATCTGGCCCTTGGGCACCGAAAGCGTCACGTCGCTGAGCGCCGTGTCGCCGGTCTTGTAGGTCTTGCCGAGACCCTTGAGATGCAGCATGTCCGGTTACTTTCCGAAAACGAGCACGGGCAGCACGATACCGCCCGCGCCGATCCTGACAGGGAAGAAGGCTCAGTTGCAGTTATATTCGACGTCGTTGGCCGCATCGATGGTGCGGATGACCGACCAATGCTCCTTGAACGTGATCGGAATGAACTGCGCCTCTCCGGATTTCTTGAACTCTTCCTCCAGCTTGGAGCCTTCCCATTCAAAGGTGGCAAACGCCTCCTTGACCTTGTCCTGCAGGTCGGGGTGCAGGTTGTGGACCACGCCATAGCCGGTGGTGGGGAAGGTCTGCGACTTGTAGAGCACCTCGAGCTGATCCTCGGTGACCACCTCGCGGTCGATCATCCGCGCCTTGACCGAGTTGGCGATAGAGGCGGCCATGTAATCCTTGTTGGCGACGCCAAGGATCGAGTTGTCATGCTTGCCCGAGAAGACCGCCTCGAAATCGCGGCCCGCCTCCATGCCGAACTCGGCCTTGAGGATGGCTGATGGCGCCTTGAAGCCCGAGTTCGAGGTCTCGGAGGTGAAGGCCAGTTCCTTGCCCTTGATGTCCTCGACGCTCTCGATCCCAGAGCCGGGATAGGTGAGGATCTCCATCTCGTAGCCGAAGGAGCCGTCAGCGGCGGCCATCATGGTGAACGGGCGAAAGCCCGCGCAGGCCACGGCCAGGGGATTCGACCCGGTATTGAAGCCCGCGACGTGCAGGCGTCCGGCGCGCATCGCCTCGATCTGCGCGGCGTTCGATTGCACCGGGAAGAACTGCACCTTCTTGCCGGTCACCTCGGCCATGTGATCGAGAAAACCCTGCCAGACCTCGGCATAGACAGCCGGGTCCTCGACCGGGGTATAGGCAAAAATGATCGTGTCCGGGTCGAGCCATTTCGATTCGTCCTCGGGGATGTCGGCGATGAGATCGCCGTCATTGTCGGTATAGCGGTCGCCCAGCTTGAACTCGGCATGCGCGGGTGCGGCCAAAGCCAGCGCCGCGACGGTGGTAAGAAGTGCGGTCAGTTTCATCGTGGTCCCCCTGTGGTGATGTTTGCCCGGCTTGTTTAGGGACGGGTGTAAAACAGTGCGTTGACCCTAAGCGGTCCGCTCTTGGGCTGTCTACCCTTTCGTGACGGTTCGTATCAGGTTCGCGACTGCGCGGATCAGGCGGGCTTTGCCGTCGGGTCGCGGCGTTTGTCGGCATGAAGTGCGCGGCCCCGGCGCACGCCCTCCCGCGCGCTCACCTCCTCCAGCCAGCGGGCGAAATGCGGCTTGTCGTCCAGCACCTGCTGCTGGCCCTCCCACAGCGAGCACCACCCCCAGAGCGCCATGTCGGCGATGGAATAGAAATCGCCTGCGACGTAGCGGTTTTCCGCCAACCTGCGGTCGAGCACGCCGTAGAGCCGGGCCACCTCGCCGCGATAGCGGTCCTTGGCGTAGGGGATATCCTCCTTGGCAAATTTCAGGAAATGATGCGCCTGTCCCGCCATCGGTCCGACGCCGCCCATCTGCCACATGAGCCATTCCTCCACGGCGATACGCTCGCGCTCCGTCTCGCCGTAAAAGCGCCCGGTCTTTCGCGCCAGATATAGCAGGATCGCCCCCGATTCGAAGATGTTGATCGGCGCGCCCCCTGGCCCATCCGGATCGGTGATCGCCGGGATGCGGTTGTTGGGCGAGATGGCCAGGAAATCGGGCTTGTGCTGATCGCCCGCGCCGATATCGACGAGGTGGCAGCGATAGGGCAGGCCCATCTCCTCCAGCGCGATGGATATCTTCCAGCCATTGGGCGTGGGCCAGTAATACAGGTCGATCGGGTCGGTCATGGCATCCTCCGGGGCTGTGGCCCGGTCAGAATGACGGCTTGCGCCCGATTGGCAAGGGCAGGCGCAGATCGGGCACGATCCGCGACCAACGCGGCGTGGCACGCCCGGGTAGCGCGGCGCGAAGCTGTGCTAGGGTGAGGTGCTCGGGCTCGCGCAGGAGCCGCGCGTAGAAGGGCAGGGCGCCCGCGCGGGTATAGGGCGACCAGTGGCAGATGCGCGCGGTGGGCGGCGCGATATCAACCCCCGCGCGCCCGAGAGCCGCAAGCGTGTCGCCATCGTCGAGTTGCAGCGTTAGCACGTTGGCACCCGGGCGCAGCGCCAGCCCGAGGCTGCGGTCGCCGCGCGCAGGTGCCGGCATCAGCCATTCGAGCAGCGCATCGTAGAGATCGTTCTCGCGCGTGGTGACGTTGACGATCTCGGTGGCGCGGCCTGCGGGCGTGTCGAGCGCGGCCCCCGCGTTATGGCCGAACTCGGCCCCCGCCAGCAGGATGATTCGCCCCAGCGCACCGGGTGCGAGATGCGCCAGAGCCGCGAGCACGACCCGCGCACCAAAGGAGTGGGCGATGGCGTGGACGGGGCGGTGCGGGGCACGCCGCCGGACAGCCGAAACGAGGTCTGCCAGCGCTTGCCCTGCGCGCGCAGCTTCGCCGTAGGCACGCCACGGTGAGCCGCGCGCGTTCCAGCCGAAGCCGATTGCAAGCCCCTCTCCCGGGGCACGCCCGTCGAAGCCGAGGCCCCTCGGCCAACTCACCACCTTGAAGCAGTCGCGCGCGGGGTCGAGCGCGAAGATATGGCGGTGCGGGCATTCGGTGACGTGGCCGGGGGCGTATTTGAACCCGTGCACCATGATGATCACCGGTCCGCACTCATCGAGAGAGAGCGTGCAAGGCAGCCTGTCACCGGCATTGACGTGAATGATCGGCATGGCGTGCACATCCCACTACATCTTGTGGCTGCGGTGTAGGCCGGGGATATTTCGAAGCGGTGACGTTTTGGTTAAGCCTGCGTGACAGTGTTGACGCGCGCGCGGACTGCGGATAATCGGTGCGGCGTGGCGATTTGTTACCGGATTGCGGGCCACGTTAAACATCCCGCTAAAGAGGTCAGGAGAAAGGCCCCTTTCGCTTGACCGCGAACGGGGCTTTTTTCATGGGCGACACGCCCGGAGGTGATACATGAAGACACGCACGAAACTGGTGCATGGTGGCACGCGGCGCAGCCAGTATGGCGAGGTGAGCGAGGCGCTCTTTCTCACGCAGGGATTCGTCTACGAGACCGCCGAGGCGGCGCAGGCGCGGTTCATCGAGGCTGGCGAGGACCAGTTTATCTATGCCCGCTACGGCAACCCGACCGTTGCCATGTTCGAGGAACGCATCGCCGCCCTCGAGGGTGCCGAGGACGCCTTTGCCACAGCGAGCGGAATGGCGGCGGTGTCGGGCGCACTCACCGCGATGCTGCGCGCGGGCGATCATGTGGTCGCGGCGCAAGCGCTTTTCGGTTCCTGTCTCTACGTGCTGGAGGAGGTGCTGACGCGCTTCGGTGTCGAGGTCACCTTCGTCGATGGCACGGACCTCGACCAATGGCGCGCGGCGGTGCGCCCCGGCACCAAGGCGGTGTTCTTCGAGACCGTGGCCAACCCGACGCTCGAGGTGGTCGATATCGCGGCGGTGGCCGGGATAGCCCATGACGTGGGCGCGACGGTGGTGGTGGACAACGTCTTTGCCACGCCGGTGTATTCCGACGCCATCGCGCAGGGTGCCGACGTGGTCGTCTATTCGGCGACCAAGCATATCGACGGGCAGGGCCGGTGCCTTGGCGGCGTCGTGCTGGGGCGGCGCGACTTTATCCGCAAGGTTCTGGAGCCATATCTCAAGCATACCGGGGGCGCGCTGTCGCCGTTCAACGCCTGGGTCATGCTCAAGGGGCTGGAGACCATTGACCTGCGCGTGCGCGCGCAGGCCGCGAGCGCGCAGGTCATTGCCGAGGCGCTTGCAAGCGACGCACGGGTACGGGTGATCTATCCGGGCCTGCCGGAGCATCCACAGCACGCGCTGGCCATGCGGCAGATGGGGCAGGGCGGCACCGTGCTGGCGCTCGATATCGCGGGCGGGCAGGAGGCGGCTTTCCGTTTTCTCAACGCGCTCGAAATCGTGCTCATTTCCAACAACCTCGGCGACGCCAAATCCATCGTCACACATCCGGCGACCACAACCCACCAGCGCCTCTCCGAGGAGCGGCGCGCCGCGCTGGGTATCACGCCGGGGCTGGTGCGGCTCAGCGTGGGGCTGGAGGATGCGGGCGACCTCGTGGCCGATCTGCGCGCGGCGCTCGACGCGGTTTGATCCGTCCTGCCGGTTTTCGCGTATGAAGTTACGCGATTGGAAATCCGGAGGGAAACCTTATATGGTCAATTCCGGCACAGCGGACAGGGAATCCTATCTATGAACGTGCATCCGTCTGACATGGCGCCGACCCCGGACCGGGACGAGGCGAAGACAGCCCTCGCGCGGCTGCGCCAATGGGCGCAGTCGGCCACCCCCGAAGAGGTGGCCGACCTCGACCCGGCGATCGCCCGGCTTCTGCCCGGCGACGAGGTGATGAATTACCCGACGCTGTCGCGCGACTACCCTGCGGGTTTCGCCGCCGATGCCGCCTATCGCGCGACGCTGCCCGATCTTCAGAACGGGCCGTCCTCGCTCATCCGGGGAACGCGGCAGCAATTGCAGCATGTGGGGATTTCCAATTTCCGCCTGCCGATCCGCTACCACACCCGTGACAACGGCGATCTCACGCTCGAGACCTCGGTCACCGGCACGGTGAGCCTCGAGGCGGGCAAGAAGGGGATCAACATGTCGCGCATCATGCGCAGCTTCTACCGCCATGCGGAAAAGACCTTCAGCTTCGAGGTGATGACAGCGGCGCTCGACGACTACCTCGCCGATCTCGACAGCATTGATGCGCGCCTCCAGATGCGGCTCTCCTACCCGATGAAGGTGGAGGCACTGCGCTCTGGGCTGGTGGGCTACCAGTATTACGACATCGCGCTGGAACTGGTGGAGACGGGTGGCGTGCGGCGCAAGCTCATGCACGTGGATTATGTCTATTCCTCGACCTGCCCCTGCTCGCTCGAACTCAGCGAACACGCGCGGCGCACGCGCGGGCAGCTCGCCACACCGCATTCACAGCGCTCGGTGGCGCGCATCTCGGTCGAGGTGGTCGAAGGCGACTGCCTGTGGTTCGAGGACCTGATCGAGCTTGCCCGCCGCGCCGTACCCACCGAGACGCAGGTGATGGTCAAGCGCGAGGACGAGCAGGCATTCGCCGAGCTGAACGCGGCCAACCCGGTTTTCGTCGAGGACGCCGCGCGGCTGTTCTGCGAGCAATTGCTGGCCGAACCCCGGGTCGGCGATTTCCGGGTGGTGGCAAGCCATCAGGAAAGCCTGCACAGCCATGACGCGGTCAGCGTGCTGACGGAAGGCGATACCTTCGCCGCGACAAGCCTCGACCCGCGCCTGTTCCAGACCCTCGTGCACGGCGGCTGAGCGACCTGTCCGTTTTTCGGGCAATCTGTGGGCGGTGCAGCGAGATATTGCCGCATCCGCACGATGTGATTTGACCTTGCACCGCTGATGCTGCATTGCAGAAACAGATGCGCGTTACGCGCATGTCACCTGTGCGCTCTATCAGCGGCACGACCTGACGAGAAGGAACGATCACAATGCTTGCACCTGATCTCCCGCTCAAGCTCTCCGCGGCGGGCATCCGCCTGACCGGATACATGATCGAGAGCCAATTGCGCGTCGCTCGGATCATGACCGAGGCGGGGCTCAACGCCACGCCCTTCGCCAAGCGGCCGGTGGCAGCGGCGGCTCCCGCGGCCAAGCCCGCGCCCGCGAAGAAACCGGCAGCGGCCAAAGCCACCTCCACGGCCACGAAAAACGAACCCAAGGCCAAGGCGGCTCCAGCCGCAAAACCGGCCGCAACCCAGGCCCCCACGCCCAAGTCGGCCGAGCCCAAGGCGAAGCCGGTCGAGCCTGCGTCGGCAAAACCCGCGCCCGCACAGACAAGGTCCGCGCCCAAGCCGCAAGAGCCGAAGGCGAGTGCCCCGACCAAGCCCGCCCCAGAGCCGACAGAGCCCAAGGCGGAGCAGACCGCACCCGCCGCCGCCAAGCGTCCGCGCGCGCCCTCCAACCCGCCTGCCATGCCGCAGCGGGACGAGAAAACGAAGTCGGAATAAAGACTTGCAGGCCGGGATGCAATCCACGCAACCCGGCCATTCCGAATTGGGGCTCGTGACGCGGAGAGCGATGACCTAAGTTGGCGTCAGGGAGGAAACGCATCACAAATGTGAGGTTTCCAGATGACGAACATTGCAACCAATATCTCTGTCTCGCCGCTTCGGGGCGCATGGGGCCGCTTCGTGGCCGGGCTCGAGCGGGGATGTGAGCGGATGGCGCGCACGCGGTCGCGGCGTGGGCAGATCGAGGCACTCGAGGCCAAGTCCGACCAGGAACTTGCCCGCCTCGGCATCCCGCGGGACCAGATCGCCTATCACGTGTTCAAGGACCTGTTCTACACCTGATCCGCGCCGCGCGCGCATGGGGGCCCGCCGGAAAGCATCCGCCGGGCCCCTTTGCGTTCG
The DNA here is from genome assembly GCF_004126395.1 of Roseovarius sp. A46. Lineage (NCBI taxonomy): Bacteria > Pseudomonadati > Pseudomonadota > Alphaproteobacteria > Rhodobacterales > Roseobacteraceae > Roseovarius > Roseovarius sp. A46. Next base: position 40,434 of record NZ_PVWS01000004.1, read on the forward strand.
TGCTGCATTGCAGCAACACCTCGTGCCGACCTCGCCGCGCACCCGCGCATCGCGCGCCGCGATGCGTTATGATGTGCCCGGGGAGGGGACCCGTTCGACCCGCGAAAGGGGACCCGATGACCGAAACCGACCTGACCGTTCGATTCCTTCCCGCCACATGGCGGCGTGATCTCGATCTCTTCATGGCCGAGCGCGCGCCGGGGATGAATGCCTACATGCTCAGCCGCGCACGGCTGTCCAGCGTGGCGCGCATGCACGCTTTGAGCGACGCGGAACTGGCCGCCATGGGCCTCGCGCGGCGTGACATCCCGGCCTTCGTCATGGAGGACATCCTGCCGGGCTGAGCCCGACACGCATGGCGCTTGACACCGTCGCAAGGCGCGGCCAACGCTGCGCGCCATGTTTGACGTGCGACCCGTGGGATATCTCGTCGGGCTCATGGTGATGGCCATGGGCGCGACCATGCTGCTGCCGTTGCTCGTCGATCTCGCCGAGGGGCGGGAGCACTGGACCGTATTCGCCGAGAGCCTGATCGTCACATGCCTCGCGGGCGGGCTCGTGGCGCTGTCATGCCGCAACGCGATGGGCCACGGGCTGAGCATCCAGCAGGCGTTCCTGCTGACCACCACGGTGTGGGTGGTGCTGCCGCTCTTCGGGGCGCTGCCCTTTGTGCTGGGCGAGACCGGGCTCGGTTTCGTCGATGCGTTCTTCGAATCGATGTCGGGGATGACGACAACCGGCACCACCGTGATCGCGGGGCTCGACGACCTGCCCAAGGGGCTGCTGCTGTGGCGCGGCATCCTGCAATGGCTGGGCGGGCTCGGAATCGTCATCGTGGCGCTGGTTTTCCTGCCCGAGATGCGGGTGGGGGGGATGCAGTTCTTTCGCTCGGAGGGCTTCGACACCTTCGGCAAGGCGCTGCCGCGTACCATCGACATCTCCAAGGGGGTGCTCAACGTCTACCTGCTGCTGACACTGTCCTGCATCCTTGTCTACTTCGTGCTGGGGATGGGCGCGTTCGACGCGACGGTACATGCCTTCACAACCGTCGCCACCGGCGGGTTCTCGACGTACGACGTGTCCTTCGCGGCCTTTGACGCGCCGGTCCAATATGCCTGCATCCTGTTCATGATCCTGTCCACGCTGCCCTTCGTGCGGCTGATGCAGGGGGTGCAGGGGCAGTTGCGCCCGCTTTGGCACGACAGCCAGGTGCGCACCTACCTGCGCTGGATCGGCTATGCGGCGCTGCTTGTGGTTGGCTACGAGATCGCCGTGACCGGACATATCGACGAGGAGGGGCTGCGCGCACGGCTCTTCAACACGGTGTCGCTGTTCTCCGGCACCGGCTATGGCGATGGCGACGTTACCGCCTGGGGCAGCTTTCCCTTCGTGATCCTGATCGCGGTCGGGGCGATCGGCGGGTGCACCGGGTCCACGGGATGTTCGATCAAGATCTTCCGCTACCAGCTCATGCTGCGCGCGCTGGGACAGCAGGCGCGGCGTATCTTTCATCCCAACTCGGTCATGGTGTTGCGCCATGAGGGAAGGCGGGTCGAGGACGAGGTGCTGCAATCGGTGATGCTGCTCTTCACCGTCTACATCCTGTCGCTCGGGGTGTTTTCCGTGGCGCTGGAACTGACCGGGCTGACGCTGATCGAATCTGTCACGGGCGCGTGGACCGCGATCTTCAATATCGGTCCCGCGTTTGGCCCGAGCGTGGGCGCAACCGGCTCGGTGCAGGGCTTCCCCGAGACGGCCAAGGCGCTGATGATCGTCGCCATGCTCATGGGACGGCTTGAAATTCTCGCCGTGCTGGTGCTGCTCCTGCCGCGGTTCTGGCGGCCCTGAGGGCGCGCCGCCGCGTCCTGGTCAGTAGACGTCGCGCCCGCCGCGCGTGGCGATATAGGTCGGGCATTCGGGGCGCGCGGTGTTGAGGATGAGATACCACACCACCTCGCCGGGGCGGCCCGTGCGGGAGTATTCGCAGCCCGAAGGGTGGGTCCACCACTGGCCGGTATGGCCCTCTGGTGGCATGATCTGGCTACTGCCGCCCACGATCGCGGTGGTGTAGCCGCCCATGTCCTGTGCGTATTGGCCCTGCTGCGCGGTAGCGGCGGGCACCGCGAGGCCGAAAAGGCCGAGCGCGGCAAAGAGATGTCTTGCGGTCATGATGCTGTCTCCGGGTGTGCGTGACAGCATCATCACGCCCCGTCGCCGCGGCCTCCGCCGGCCCGGTCGATGGCGAAATCGTGATGTTTGCAGAGAATTATTCCCAACACCCCACGAGTGCGGTCATCGCCTCGGCCCGGTCGGTCAGCGCCTCGCCCGAGAGGTCGGCCTCTACCGTGGCGGCGCGCGGCGTGACGCCGCCGGCATCCAGAACTGCGCGTAGCGCGCCGTTTGTGGCGGCAAAGCTCACCCCCTCGGGCAGGCTGCGTCCCTCGGTCTCGTAGGGCACCAGCATGCCCAGCACCGCGCCGCTGCCATCAAGCACGGGGCCGCCCGCATCGCCAGCACGCGCGCTGAGCGCCAGCCGCTTGAGATGCGTCTCGCCGTCGAGCCCCTCGAGCGCCGCCAACTGGCCGAAGGTGACGGTGGGTGCTCCCAGCAGCCCCTCGTAGGAATAGCCCGCCACTGCCACTCGTGACAGTACCGCCGGAAGACCGTCGCGGAACCGGGCAACCTGTGCGGGCGCAAGCTGGTCGCGCGGGCGTAGCACCGCCACCCCGAAGGCTTCGTCCAGGTGGGCAATATCGGCTTCCGTTGTTTCGTTGATGGTAATCCGTCCGCAACCCTGCACCGCCTCGGCGGCGGTCATCACCGCGCCGCGCGCATCGACGAAAAAGCCCGTGCGCACGCGGTCTGGCCGGCGCACGTCGAGGCCTGCGACGAGGTCCACGCGCTGCCCCGTCGCGGGGGCGACGATGGCATCAAGCGTGCCGGGCAGGGGGGTGAAACTGTCCTCCATCTCCTCGAGCAGCCGGGTGAGGCGGGCCTCGTCGCCCGCGGGCCAGACAAGGGTGAACCCCTTGATCTCGCGCCCCCGCAGCCAGACGCGGGTATGCGAGACCGTGTCGCGCCCTTCGCCGGTGAGGGTGAATCCGTCCGATTCGAGCGCGCGGGGTCCGGTTTCGGGCACGATCTCGAGGCTCTGCATGATGTCGTAGAGCGCGGTCATGGTCGTGCGGTCGCCCGGCTGACTGATGAGCAAAACCTGCGCTGGAAAGCTGCCGCTGGGCTGGTAATGGGCAAAGGGGGCCTCGTGGCGGTCGAATTCAACCACCCCGAGCGGCAGGTCGATCTCGATGCCCGCGCGGGTATCGCGCACGGTTTCCAGTCCGAGATCCTCCAGTACCGCGTTATACTGCCCCATCAGCGCGGCGCGCTGGCGCGTGGTCAGCACGCCGGTCGGCTCGAACCCGTTCTGTTGCTGCCAGCGGGCCATCGCCCCGCGGGTGCCGCGCCCGAACGCCGCATCGATCGCGCCGTCATAGACCCCGGCCCATTGTAGCGCGACCTGCAATTCCTCACGTTCCTCGCGGCTCAGCCGGGCCTCGCCGGCGCGGGCCTCGCGCAGGGTTTCCCCCGGTTCGGGCTGCGGGGCGGGATCGGGGGCGGTCACGAGCGGAGCCTCCTCGGGCGCGGGGGCGGGCGCGCTCGCGTCGCCGACGGGCCAGAACCGGCGGCCGAAGTCGGACGATCGCGCAATATAGCTGTCGCGCGCGATCACCCCCTCGCGGCGATAAACCTGGAGCACGCGCTCGGCCTCGTCCTCCCTGTAAGGGCCAAGCGCGATCGCATACCAGCCCCGCCCCAGGGCAAATCCGTTCACGTCCGGCAGGTCGCGCGCGTAGACGCGCGCCCGCGCCCGCGCCTCGGCGAGGGTTGGCTGCGCCTCGATCTGCACCCAGACCTGCCGGGCAGCGCCGCCCGTATCCTGCGCCGCTGCCGTGAGAGGAAAAATGAAAACCATGTAGCAAAGGGCCGTGACCAAACGCATTCCTGTGCATCCCGTATCTGGTTTGCGCCCTGCTCGGCGCCTCTGACCGGTTCTACCAAACTACGCGGGCATTGCATCTCCTTTCTGCCACCGACGCCACGCCGACGCGACCCCGAAGCCCGATTGACCATGCCCCGCGCCCGGCCTAGGTAGGGCGGGCAATTTCGGGGGCGTTTCGCATGACCGACAGCACTGTGAGACCGCGCAGCTTTCAGGAGATCATTCTCCGGCTCCAAGCCTATTGGGCGGGCCAGGGCTGCGCGATCCTGCAACCCTATGACATGGAGGTGGGCGCGGGCACGTTTCACCCCGCCACCACCCTGCGCTCGCTCGGCTCTCAGCCCTGGGCCGCGGCCTATGTCCAGCCCTCGCGCCGGCCCACCGACGGGCGCTACGGCGAGAACCCGAACCGCCTGCAGCACTATTACCAGTACCAGGTGCTGATCAAACCCTCGCCGCCCGATCTGCAGGATCTCTATCTCGGCTCGCTCGCCGCCATCGGCATCGACGCGGCCCTGCACGACATCCGCTTCGTCGAAGATGACTGGGAAAGCCCCACGCTCGGCGCCTGGGGCCTCGGCTGGGAGGTCTGGTGCGACGGGATGGAGGTCAGCCAGTTCACCTATTTCCAGCAGGTCGGCGGGCATGACTGCCACCCGGTCAGCGGGGAATTGACCTACGGGCTGGAGCGGCTGGCGATGTATGTGCTGGGCGTGGACCATGTGATGGACATGCCCTTCAACGACCCCGGCGCGCCCATACCGCTCAGCTATGGCGACGTGTTCCGCCAGACCGAGGAGGAATACTCGCGCTTCAATTTCGACGTGGCCGACACGACCGTGCTGCTCCGGCATTTCGAGGAGGCCGAGGCCGAATGCGCCGCCATCCTCGGCCAGGAAGAGACCGACCCCAAGACCGCCAAGCGCATCGTCATGGCGCACCCCGCCTATGACCAGTGCATCAAGGCCAGCCACATCTTCAACCTGCTCGACGCGCGCGGCGTCATCTCCGTGACTGAACGGCAGGCCTATATCGGTCGCGTGCGCGCGCTGGCACGGGCCTGCGCCGATGCCTTCGTCCGGACCGGGGCCGGGGGGCAGGCGGCCTGATGGGCAGGGTTCTCAGCATTGGCATTCTGGTCGCCGCCCTGATCGCCGGGGTGGCGATGTATTACCTGCAGGTCTACCACTTCTACGAAGAGGTTCGCCCCGCCTCGGAGGGTGGCACAGTGGACATGCGGATCACCCTCGCCGACGGCGGCACGCGCGCCCTGCCGGTGCGCGATTTCGCGGGCATCGACGCCGACAGCTCGCCGATTCGCTTCCGTGCCTGTTTCGAAACCGATTTGCCGCAGGATGTGGCGCTCGCCACCTACGAGTCCGCCGAGCCGCTCAACGCGCCCGGCTGGTTCGACTGTTTCGATGCCGAGGCCATCGGTGCCGCGCTGCAAGAGGGTCGCGCCCGCGCGTATCTCGGCCAGAAGAACATCACCTATGGCATCGACCGGGTGCTGGCTGTCACCGGCGAGGGCCGCGCCTTTGCCTGGCACCAGATCAACCGCTGCGGTGAAGTGGTCTTTGACGGCCAGCCCGCCCCCGACGACTGCCCCGAACCGCCGCAAGGATACTGAGCCCCATGCCTGATCTCCTGATCGAACTGTTCTCCGAGGAAATCCCCGCGCGCATGCAGGGAAAGGCCGCCGAGGATCTCAAGCGGCTGATGACCGATGCGCTGGTCGATGCGGGGCTCACCTATGCGGGCGCGGCGGCGTTCTCCACCCCCCGGCGGCTGACGCTCGCGGTGCACGGGCTGCTTGCGACAAGCCCCACCACGCGCGAAGAGCGCAAGGGCCCGCGGGTGGACGCCCCGGACAAGGCCATCGAAGGGTTCCTGCGCGGCGCGGGCGTCAGCCGCGACGACCTGGAAATTCGCGATGAAAAGAAGGGCCAAGTCTATTTCGCCACCATCACCCGGCCCGGTCGCCCGGCCACCGACATCGTGGCGGAAGAGCTGGAGAAGGTCATCCGCCACTTCCCCTGGCCCAAGTCGATGCGCTGGGGTGCGGGCAGTTTGCGCTGGGTGCGGCCGCTGCATTCCATCCTGTGCATCCTCACCGACGACGGTGGCGAGGCGCAGGTGGTGGAGATGGAGCTCGACGGTATCCGCGCGGGCGATGTCACGCGCGGGCACAGATTCATGGCGCCGGAGCCGTTTTCCGTCACGTCCTTCGAGGATTACGAAGCAAAGCTAAAGCGCGCAAACGTGGTGCTCGACGCAGCCGAACGGCAGGCAACGATCTGGCAGGAGGCCACCAACCAGGCCTTTGCCTCGGGGCTCGAGGTGGTCGAGGATCGCGGGCTTCTGGCCGAGGTGGCGGGGCTGGTGGAATGGCCCGTGGTGCTGATGGGCCGGATCGACGAAGATTTCCTCGGCCTGCCGCCGGAAGTGTTGCAGACCTCGATGAAGGAGCACCAGAAATTCTTCTCGGTGAGGAACCCGAAATCGGGCCGGATAGAGCGCTTCGTCACCGTCGCCAATGTCGAGACCGCCGACCACGGCGCGACCATTCTGGCGGGCAATCAAAAGGTGCTGGCGGCGCGGTTGTCGGACGCGAAATTCTTCTGGGAGAACGACCTGCGCATTGTGCGCGAGCGGGGCCTCGAAGGCATGGCCGAGGGGCTGCACGACGTCACCTTCCACAACAAGCTCGGCAGCCAGGCCGATCGCGTGGCGCGCATCGCGGCGTTGGCGCGCGAGATCGCACCGTTGGTGGGGGCGGATGCCAGCTTGGCGGAACAGGCGGCACAGGTCGCCAAGGCCGACCTCGAGTCGGAAATGGTTGGTGAATTCCCCGAATTGCAGGGGCTTATGGGGCGCTATTACGCCAAGGCCGCGGGGCTCGCGCCAGAGGTCGCGGCGGCCTGCGAGGAGCATTACAAGCCGCTCGGGCCGGGCGACGCGGTGCCCGCCGCCCCCGTCTCGGTAGCGGTCGCCTTGGCCGACAAGATCGACATGCTGACCGGTTTCTGGGCCATCGACGAGAAACCCACCGGCTCCAAGGATCCCTACGCCCTGCGCCGCGCGGCTCTCGGCGTGATCCGTATGGTGATGGAAGGCGACCTTCGCCTGCCGCTCGACCGCTTTATCGACGCGCAGCTTCTGCGCCAGAAGATCAAACTCAATCGAGACGATGCCAGTGATGACGAGATCGACACGCTGGAGGAAATACTTGACGAGATCGCCCATCACGGCGTGTTCGGTGCCGCCTTCGAGGCGGTTCTTGACAAGTTGCACGACCGGGACCGGACGCCGGAAACCGGCAATGGCAGCCTGATACACAAGGTGGGCGCAGCTATGCCGGACCTCAGCGACGACCTCCTCGCCTTCCTCCACGACCGCCTTAAGGTCCACCTGCGCGACGAGGGCCTGCGCCATGACGTGATCGACGCCTGTCTGGCCATGCCGAACAACGACGATCTCACCCTGCTCGTCCACCGCGCCCGCGCGCTCGGGGATTTCCTCAAAACCGACGATGGCGAGAACCTGTTGCAGGGGTTCAAGCGCGCCAACAACATTCTAAGCCAAGCCGAGGACAAGGATGGCGTCGAGTATTCCTACGGCGCCAACGTGAAATTCGCCGACACGGAGGAGGAGCGCACGCTGTTCGCCGCTCTCGACGCGGCCGAGCCGCAAATCGCCGCCGCGCTCGGCTCGGAGAACTTTGCCGGTGCCATGTCCGCGATGGCCGCCCTGCGCGCGCCCATCGACGCGTTTTTCGACGCGGTGCAGGTCAATGTCGAGAATGCGGTCATCCGTCGCAACCGGCTCAACCTGCTGAGCCGAATCCGCCACATCTGCCTTCAGGCCGCCGATCTGACCCGCGTCGAGGGGTAGGGACGGCCACCTCTTACCCGTCACACGCCTGTGATCCTTTCCCTTGCCATGTTCACATCGCGGCGTATGGTGCGGGCAAAGGAGAGGTGCCGCAGTGCAGCAAGACGACCCCGATATCACCCTCATCACCGCCTCGGCGCCCATGCAAGCGGACACCCATGGCGGCCGCGCGAAATGCCTGCAACGGCTGGTGCGGCTCGACCTGCCGGTACCGCGCACCATCGCGCTATCGTTTGACGCCGTTCACCGCATCGCGGCGGGCGAGATGCCCGACATGGCCGCGCTGCTCGCCCCTTTCGGCGCGACGCCGCTCCTGTGTGTGCGCCCCTCGTCCGAGGACCCTGACTGGGGCGGGCCGAACGCGGTGCTCAACATCGGGATGAACGACGCGCGCTACCTGGATCTGTCCGAGCAGATCGGCAAGCAGGCGGCCTCGGATATCTACCTGCGTTTCGTGCAATCCTATGCCATCCACGTGGCCCGGCTCGATCCGGACGTGTTCGAAGAGGTCGCACCCGACCCGGTGCAAGGGCTGGGAGAGGCGCTGCGCGCCTACGAGGACGAGACCGACGAGGCCTTCCCGCAGGATCCGGCCGTGCAACTCGGGCAAGTGCTGCGCTCGATGGCGCGCGCCTGGGAGGGGACGACGGCGCGCCTCCTGCGGCAGGCCAAGGGCGCACCCAAAGATGCCGGGCTGGGCCTCGTGGTGCAGCAACTGGCGCTGGGGATCGGCCCGGGCGAGAGCGGTTCGGGCGTGATGCAGCTTGTCGATAGCCGCACCGGCGCGCAGCAGATCACCGGGCGTTACCTCAGCCAGAGCCAGGGGCGCGACGCGCTGCGCGGCGGCGAGGACTCGATCTTTCTCACCCGCGACCCGCGTGGCCCCTCGCTCGAAGAGCTGGCCCCTGACGCGTTCGCCGAGATCCGCGCGCATACGCGGCTCATGCGCGAGAAGCTGCGCGAAGAGATGCAGACCGAGTTCACCATCGAGGACGGCAAGGTCTGGATCCTCGATGGCATCCGCGTGGCGCGCAACGCCCGCGCGGCGGTGGCCATCGCGGTGGCGCTGGCCGAGGATGGGATCATTCCCCGCGAGGAGGCGCTGATGCGGGTCGAGCCGCGTGCGCTCAACGAGCTTCTGCACCGGCAGGTGGACCCCGAGGCGCCGCGCGACATCCTCGCCCACGGCATCGCCGCAAGCCCCGGTGCCGCCTCGGGCAAGGTGGTGTTCACGGCCGCCGAGGCGCAGGCGGCGGCGGCGCGGGGTGAACCTTGCGTTCTGGTGCGGCGCGAGACCAGCCCCGAGGACATCCGCGGGATGCACGCCGCCAGCGCCATCCTCACCGAGCGCGGTGGCATCACCAGCCACGCCGCGGTGATCGGGCGCGGCATCGGCCTGCCTTGCGTCGTGGGGGCGTCGGATATCCGCTTCCAGACCCGGCGCAAGATGCTGACCATGCCCGGCGGGCAGGTGATCCGCGCGGGCGAGACGATCACCGTCGATGGCACCAACGGCGAGGTGCTGGCGGGCGAGGCGCCGCTGCTCGAGGCCGCGCGCGACGCCGCCTTTCAAACGCTCATGTCCTGGGCCGACGAGACCCGCGACATCGCCGTGCGCGCCAATGCCGACACCCCCGCCGATGCCGAGCTAGCGCGCAATTTCAACGCGCGCGGCATCGGCCTGTGCCGGACAGAGCACATGTTCTTCGAGGCCGACCGCCTCACTGTCATGCGCGAGATGATCTTCGCCGACACGAGCGAGGACCGGGCCGCCGTGCTCGAACGGCTCCTGCCCATGCAACGCGCCGATTTCGCCGACCTGTTTCGCATCATGCAGGGACAACCCGTCTGCATCCGCCTCTTCGATCCGCCGCTGCACGAGTTTCTGCCCGCCGACCGTGCGGGTCATCTGCAACTGGCCGAGGCGCTGGACATGCCGGTCTCTGACGTCACCCGCCGGGTCGAGGCCCTGGGCGAATACAACCCCATGCTGGGTATGCGCGGCGTGCGGCTGGGCATCACCGTGCCGGAAATCTACGACATGCAGGCGCGCGCCATCTTCGAGGCGACGCTCGAGGCGAGCCGCGAGGGCGAGGCGCCGGTGGTGCCCGAGATCATGATCCCGCTGGTCAGCGCGCGCCGCGAGGTGGAGATCGTCAAGACGCGCATCGACGCGGTGGCGGCGGCGGTGCGCAACGAGCGGCAGCGCGATTTTGCCTACCGGCTGGGCGTGATGGTAGAAACCCCGCGCGCAGCGCTGCGCGCGGGCGAGATCGCGCCCCTGGTGTCGTTCCTCAGCTTTGGCACCAATGACCTTACGCAGATGACCTATGGCCTGTCGCGCGACGATGCCGGTCGGTTCATGTCGGCCTATGTGCAGCAGGGCGTCTTTCCGGAAGACCCGTTCCACGTGCTCGACACCGATGGTGTGGGCGAGCTTCTGCGGATCGGGGCCGAGCGCGGGCGCGCGGCCAACCCCGACATTGTGCTGTCGATCTGCGGCGAGCATGGCGGCAACCCCGAATCGATCTCGTTCTGCCGAGACGCGGGCTTTACCTACGTCTCGTGCTCGCCCTTCCGGGTGCCGGTGGCGCGACTCGCTGCCGCACAGCTCTCGGTGCGTGACAGAATCGGCACGCCTGAGGCCGTCCTCGCGCAAGATCCTTCGCGTTCTGTGGGCTGAGACGCGCTGGATTGCCCGTCGGCAAAAATTCGCCGATGGGGGCGGGTGGACGCGTGGTGCGCTTTCGGCTAATGGCCCGCGATGATCGTGCCGGTGCAACGCGCCGGAAAACGAAGGAGATCGCCTATGAAACGGACGCTTTTGATCGCGGCGCTTGTCTCCGCCTTAGGCGGGGCTGTGGTGGCGGACACCCCGCTCACGCAACTCATGGCCCAGGAAATCCGCGCCCTGCGCGCGATCCCGGGTGACCGGCTGGCCGGCTACGTTGCCCGCCCCGAGACCGGGATCGAGTATTCGCGCGGCTGGCTTGCGCGGCAGCGGGTGCGTGGCGCGGACCAGCAGACCGAATGCCTCGCCGAGGCGCTCTATTTCGAGGCCCGCGGCGAGAGCGTGCGCGGCCAGTTCGCGGTGGCCGAGGTCATCATGAACCGCGTCGATAACCCCGAGTTTCCCGACACGGTCTGCGGCGTGATCCACCAGGGTACCGGGAAAAAATACCAGTGCCAGTTCACCTATACCTGCGACGGCAACCCCGAGCACATCGCCAACCAGTCCATCTACGGGCAGGTGTCCAAGGTCGCGCGGCTGATGGTCGAGGGGGCACCGCGGCAACTGACCGACGGGGCGACCTACTACCACACCCGCGCCGTCAAGCCGCGCTGGGCACGCAAGTTCGCGCACACCGCCTCCATCGGCGTGCATCATTTCTACCGCAAGCCGACGCGCCTCTCGAGCAACTGAGGGCGGCGCGCAATTCCCTCGCCACGCGCCGGAATCGCGGTTGACTCGGTCGCGCGCCCCGGTAAAAGGCGGGGTTCATGGGATATTCGCGGGTGCCCATGCGCATCCGCCGCAGGAGACGAGACATGGCAAAGCCGACCACCATCAAGATCCGCCTCAACTCGACCGCGGGTACCGGGCATTTCTACGTGACCAAGAAGAACGCGCGCACCATGACCGACAAGATGACCGTGCGCAAATACGACCCGGTCGCGCGCAAGCATGTCGAGTACAAGGAAGGCAAGATCAAGTAACGATCGCCCTCCCGTTCGACACGGCAAGAGCCGCGCCCCCGGGCGCGGCTTTCTCTTTGTGCGCCACTCTGCACCTGGTGCTGTGCCTCTTCTTGGCAAAAATACCCGAATCCCACGGCGCAGGCACGAAAAAGGGCCGGTCGCTGTGACCGGCCCTGATGTCTTCCAGAGGCTTGCGCGCTATTCCTGCTGGCCCATGAACATCAGCAGGAACTGGAACATGTTCAGGAAGCTGATGTAGAGGTTGAGCGCGCCGTCATAGGCGGCCTTGTCCAGCCATTCCTGGTCGCCCTGCGCGGCGTGGGCCACGTAGGTGTTCTTGATCTCCTGCGTGTAGAACGCCGTCAGCCCCGCAAACACCAGCACGCCGATGGCCGAGATGGCGAACATCATCGCCGGGCTCTGCAGGAAGATGTTGACGATCATCGCCACGATCAGCCCGATCACCCCCATGATGAGGAAGCTGCCCCAGCCCGAGATGTCCTTCTTGGTGGTGTAGCCCCAGAGCGACAGCCCTGCGAAGGCGATCGCCGTCACCACGAAGGTCTGCGCGATCGAGAAGCTGGTGAAAACCAGGAAGATCGAGCTGAGCGAGATGCCGATCAGCGCCGCGAAGGCGAAAAAGCCAAGCTGCACACCCGCTGCGGGTGCCTTGCGCAGCAACGCGCCCCAGCCGAGGAAGATGAACGCCAGCGGCGCCAGCATCACCACCCATCTCAGCGGCGACAGGTAGATCGCCGAACCAAAGCCCGTGAGCATCTCGCCGTTGGGCAGTTGCGCGGCCGCGGCCGAGGGATCGGTGGTCACGGCGAGTCCCGAGATGGCCCATGCCGCCAGCGCAGTGATGAGCATCCCCACGGACATGGTGCCGTAGACCTTGTTCATGTGCGCGCGCAGTCCGGCGTCGATCTCGCTGGCGCGTGCGCCCGCTGTCGTCCGGATCGTGTCGTGTTGAGCCATTGATACCTCCAGTTACGTGGCAGCCCCGGGACGGGGCTTTGCCAGTAATATCGGAGGGGACGGGGGTCTTTTCAAGCTTTTCCGACCGTTTCGGATATGTTTTTCGTGCCGGTCCGGTGCGCCTGCCCGCGCGTCACGCGCAGGGGGTGCCAGACAGGTCCCAGAACGGGCGTGCGGCCTCGCGCTGCGCGTCATGACGGCTCAGGCCGAGATCGGCAAGGATAGCATCGTCGAGTTGCGCCAGTTCCCGGCGCTGACGGGCGACTTCGTACATCTGCCGTAGGGGCAGGCGGCGCGGGCGGGGCAGGGCGAAGGCTGCGAGGCGGATGGACATGGGTTGCTCCTTTCGGGTCTGTGATGAATTTGACGGTTTACATTTCATGTCTTGATCATATGGCGGAAGTCCCTGCATAATGAAAATGAATGTTCGTATGCCAATACATCACGGGAGCTGATCCATGAGGAATCTCGACATCACCACCCTGCGCGCGCTCGTGGCGGTCGCGGACCACGGCGGGGTCACGCGGGCAGCGGCGATCCTGAACCTCACGCAATCGGCCGTGTCGATGCAGATCAAGCGGCTGGAAGAGATGCTGGACCTCGCGCTCTTCGACCGTGGCAACCGGCGCGTGTCGCTCACCGGCCCGGGCGAGCAGCTCGTGAGCTATGCGCGGCGCATCCTCGCGCTCAACGACGAGGCGGTCGCGCGACTGACCGAGGATCGCTACGAGGGCGAGCTGCGCCTCGGGGTGCCGCATGACATCGTCTACCCGGTGGTGCCGCGCGTGCTCAAACAGTTCAACGCCGCCTATCCGCGGATCAACGTGCACCTGCGTTCGTCGAGCACGATGAAACTGCACGAGGAATTCCAGCGTGGCGAGGTGGACGTGATCCTGACCACCGAAGGATCGCCCAAGCCCGGCGGCGAGACCCTGACCGAGATGGCCCTGCGTTGGACCGGGGCGCGCGGCGGCGTGGCGTGGAAGCGGCGCCCGCTGCGGCTCGCCTTCTGCTCCAACTGCATCTTCCGGCCCATCGTGCTGCGCCGGCTCGAGGAGGCGGGGATCGACTGGGAGATGGCGGTGCTGTCCGAAGACGACCGCGCGGTCGAGGCGCTGGTCAGCGCCGATCTCGCCGTCGGCGCGCTGCTAGAGGACAGCATTCCGCCGCACCAGGAGGCGATCGAGCCGGGCACGGCGCTGCCCGATCTCGGCGTGCAGAAGATCAACCTCTACGTCCGCCCCGGCGGCGACGCGCTGCTTGATCCGCTGTCGGACATGCTGCGGCAGGGCTTCATCGCACAGCCCGCGCCGGTCAGTCTGCGGATGGCGTGACCACCACCTTGCCGGTGGATTTGCGGCTGCGCAGCAGATCCAGCGCCTCGGCGGCGCGGTCGAGCGGCAGGACGTGGCTCACATGCGGGCGGATACGGCCCGCCTCGTACCAGCCGAACAGCGTCGCGAGGCTCTCGGTCACCACCTCGGGTCGGAACTTCAGGTATCCGCCCCAGTAGAGACCCATCACGCTCAGGTTCTTGACCAGCAGGTGATTGGCGGGGATCTGCGGCACCTCGCCGCTGGCAAAGCCGATGGCGAGGATGCGCGCCTCGGGGCGGCAGGCGCGCATCGCCGCCTTGAACTGGTCGCCGCCCACTGGATCATAGACCACGTCCACTCCACCCAATCCGCGGCACGCTTCGCGGATGTCCTCGGTGGCGGCGTCAATCAGGTGGTCGGCACCAGCCTGCCGCGCCACCTCCAGCTTTTCTGCCCCGCGCGCGCAGGCGATCACCCGTGCGCCCATCAACTTGCCGATCTCCACCGCCGTCAGTCCGACACCGCCCGCCGCGCCCAGCACGAGGAGCGTTTCGCCGGGTTGCAGCCGCGCCTTGTGATCGAGCGCGACGTGGCTCGTGCCATAGGCGATCTGGAACGCGGCGGCGTCGGTGAAACTCATCGCATCGGGCAGCGGCACGGCGCGCGCGACCGGGAAGCAGCCCTGCTCGGCCAGCCCGCCCTGTCCGCCGAACACCGCGACGCGGGTGCCGGGGGCCGGACCGTCAGTGTCGGGGCCGCGCGCGGTCACCGTGCCCGCCACCTCCATCCCGAGGGTAAAGGGCGGCTCGGGCGTGTCCTGATAGCGTCCCTCGATCATCAGAAGATCGGCGAAGTTGAGCCCGCAGGCGGCGATGCGCAGGCTGATCTCACCGGCCTTTGGTGCCGGCGCGGGGATATTGTCGAGCGCGGGCGGGGCGCCGGCGGCGGTCAATCGGTAGGCACGCATTTGTCGGTCTCCGGTCACAACTGCGCCCCTTGGCGTAAGTGGCGGGTGCGGGTATGTCCATCCGATTCGCCGGACCTGCACGGCGGACCCCATGATTGCACATCGAACCGCGCCACAACCTATCCGAAAGAGCGGTGGCCGGGTGCGGGTCCGCACCACCGACCCCGCGCGACCACATGTAATTTCGAATTCCCCTGCAACCGAGTGGCGAAATTTCTTGAATTTCAAGGCAGTTTCGCTATTCATTCAGATACGCTGCCGGGTCGCGCGGCGTTGGGTGACGGACTTGGGTCGTTTTTGACCGATCCGGTCCGGGCCGCACAATGATTGATAAGATTGATAAGGGGAAAGACATGCCGCATCCCGTCGATGTTCACGTGGGCAAACAAATTCGTCATCGCCGGTGGCTGACCGGGATGACCCAGCAGCAACTGGCCGAGGCTGTCGGCATAAAATTCCAACAGATCCAGAAATACGAGACCGGTGCCAACCGCGTGAGCGCGTCGCGGCTTTGGGACATCGCCGAGGCGCTCGAGGTCGATGTCGCCTTCTTCTTCGATGGGCTGGCCAGGGTCGAACACGAGGGCGGCACGGCGCTTCCGGCTGATATCATCGCCGACAAGGAGGCGCTCGACCTCGTGCGCTCCTACTACGCGATCCCCGAGACCCAGCGCAAACGCCTGTTCGATCTTGCCCGCGTCCTGAGCGAGGTGGCTTGAGCCCCGCGTGATCGCGGGGTATCGCTCCGGCAGGACCGGGGCGAGGATACGGCGATGAACGAACTCGAGATACGCGAGACCGCGCACAGCCTCGCCGATGCGGCGCGCGCGGCTATCCTGCCGCATTTCCGGCATATCGCACTCAGCGCCGACAACAAGCATGATACCGGCGGCTTCGACCCCGTGACCGAGGCCGACCGTGCCGCGGAGCGCGCCATGCGCGCGCTTCTGGCAGAGCGTCGCCCGCGCGACGGCATCCTCGGCGAAGAATATGGTGCCACCGAAGGTGAAAGCGGCCTGACATGGGTGCTCGACCCGGTCGACGGCACCCGCGCCTTTCTCTCGGGCACGCCCACATGGGGGGTGCTGATCGCCCTCGCCGACGCTTCCGGGCCGGTCTACGGCCTGATCGACCAGCCTTATATCGGTGAGCGGTTCGAGGGCGGCTTCGGCACCGCGCGGATGACCGGACCGCTAGGTGCACGCCCCTTGCGCGCACGCGGTGACCGCCCCCTTTCCGACGCGATCCTGTTCACCACCTTTCCCGAGGTCGGCACCCTCGCCGAGGGCGCAGGCTTTGCCGATCTGGCGCGCCAGGTGCGGCTCACGCGTTACGGGCTCGATTGCTACGCCTACGCGCTCGTTGCAGCGGGGCAGATCGACCTCGTGGTCGAGGCTGGGCTCGCCCCTTACGACATTCACGCGCCCATCGCGGTGATCGAGGCGGCGGGCGGCATCGTCACCGACTGGCAGGGTGGCCCGGCCCACGCCGGCGGGCGCGTGATCGCGGCGGCGGGGCGCGCGCAGCACGCGGCGGCGCTCGAGATCCTGTCGCGCGTCACCTGAGCCCAGCCGAAGAGTCGCGGCTTCAGCCTGAGAATCGTCTCGCCCATCTCGGCGCTGATCTCGCGTGCGACCCCGATCGCGGGGTTGTCGCGCCCGTAACCGGGGCCAAAGGCCGCGTCGCTGGCCTCGATCGCGTCGGAGAGACGGCGGGTCTGGTCGGTCATGGCGGTCTGCTTGCCGGGTTTTGCCGCCACATGGGGCAGGCGGGCCGGCTGTCCCGGCGCCGCGTGGTGAAAACGGGCTGTAACGCGATTGTTTTCACGTCCGCCAATCGCTAATCACGGGGTGCCGGAGCGGCGCAGAGGGAGGGCGGAATGGCCGAGACAGACAACGAACCGCTGCCCGGGGCCGAGACCGGCGAGGACGAGGGTCACCCGCTGAGCGAGGCGCGCATCGCGCGCATCATGGAGGCGCTCGACGCCGGTGACCGCACCCGGCTCTGGGCCGAGATGGAACCGCTCCACGCCGCCGACATCGCCGACCTGCTCGAACAGATCAGCGGCGGCGACCGGCGGCGGCTTATCGCGCTCTACGGGCAGGAATTCGACGGCGACATCCTGTCGGAACTCGACGAATCGATCCGCGAGGAGGTGATCGGCCTTCTGCACCCCGAGGTGCTGGCCGAGGCGGTGCGCGAGCTGGAATCCGACGACGTGGTCGATCTCGTCGAGGATCTCGAGGACGACCAGCAGGAGGCGATCCTCGACATCCTCGAGGCGTCCGACCGGCTCGCGGTACAGCAATCGCTCACCTACCCGGAATACTCCGCCGGCCGCCTCATGCAGCGCGAGGTGGTCATCGCCCCCGAGCATTGGCGCGTGGGCGACGTGATCGACTTCATGCGTGGCGCCGAGGATCTGCCCGAACAGTTCTATCACATCATTCTCGTCGATCCGCGCCTGCACCCGGTGGGCAACGTCATGCTGGGCCGGATCATGGCTGCGCGGCGCGCCACGCCGCTGCGCGACCTGTTGGAGGAGACCTTCCACACCTTCGCCGTGACCGAGGAAGAGGCCGACGTGGCCTATGCCTTCAACCAGTATCACCTGATCTCCGCGCCCGTCGTGGACGAGGAGGGGCGGCTTGTGGGGGTCATCACCATCGACGACGCGATGATCGTGCTCGACGAGGAGCACGAAGAGGACATCCTGCGCCTCGCAGGCGTGGGCGAGGAGGGCGGCTTTTCCGGCCGCCTGACCGAGACCATCCGCGACCGGGCGCTGTGGCTTTTCGTCAACCTGCTCACCGCGATCCTCGCCTCGGTGGTGATCGAGCAATTCGCCGAGACGATCAACCAGATGGTGGCGCTGGCGGTGCTGATGCCCATCGTCGCCTCGATGGGCGGCAACGCGGGCACCCAGACGATGACGGTGGCGGTGCGCGCACTGGCCACCCGCGACCTGACGCCACGCAACGCGCTGCGCATGGTGCTGCGCGAACTGGTCGTGGGCGGTGCCAATGGCTTGTTTTTCGGCGTGTTGATGGCCGGGGTGGTGGGCTTGTGGTTCGGCGTGCCGCTGCTGGCTGCCGTGATCGCGGTGGCGATGCTGCTGACGCTGGTGGCCGCCGCGTTGGGGGGCATCGCCATCCCGATGACGCTCGAGCGGTTCGGCATCGACCCGGCGCTCGCCTCGGGGCCGTTCGTGACCACGATCACCGACGTGGTGGGCTTCTTCGCCTTCCTCGGGCTCGCCTCGCTGGTGCTGCTGTGAGCGGGCTGGCAGAGCGCAAGGCCGAGGCGCGCAAGGCCGCCTTCGCCCGCCGCAAGGCGGCGCACGCGGCGGGGCATCCGGCCCCGGCGGCGCATCTCTCGGCGGTTCTGGCCGGCCATCGCGGCGTTCCGCTGGCCGGATATATGCCGATCCGCACCGAGATCGACCCGCTGCCCGCAATGGCCGAGGCGGCAGCGCACGGTCCCGTCGCCGTGCCGGTGATCGCGGGCGCGGGCCTGCCGCTCGATTTCTCGCTGTGGGAGCCGGGCTGCGCGCTGCGCGAGGGGCCATTCGGCGCGATGGTGCCCCAAGAGGACCGCTTCATCGAGCCGGAGATCGTGATCGTTCCGCTGGTGGCCTTTGACCGCAAGGGCGGGCGGCTCGGCTACGGCGGCGGTTTCTACGACCGCACGCTGGAGCGGCTGCGCGCCCGCCGCCCGACGCTGGCCATCGGCTTTGCCTGGGCCGCGCAGGAGGCGGAGGGGCTGCCGCTCGAGCCCACCGACCAACCGCTCGACATGATCGTGACCGAGGATGGTGTGATCGCGTTCTGAGCGGATGAGGACAGTCTGGAACGGAGGGGAACGCAGCCATGGCCGAGCACGATTATACCGCCCGCGTCGTCTGGACCGGCAACCGCGGCGAGGGTACGCGCCATTACCGGGGCTACGACCGGACATGGAATGTCGAGACCGAGGGCAAGCCGGTCATCCATTGCTCCAACGACCCATTGCTGGGGGGCGACCCGACCCTGCATAACCCCGAGGACATGCTGATCTCCGCGCTGTCGGCCTGTCACATGCTGTGGTTCCTGCACCTTGCGAGCGACGCGGGGATCGCCGTCACCGCCTATGCCGACGAGCCCGTGGCCGTGGGCGAGACCGACGCGGCCGGCGCAAGCCGCTTCCTGCGCGCCACGCTGCGGCCCCGGATCACGGTGGCGCGCGGCACCGATTTGCAACGGGCGGATGCGCTGCACGCCCGCGTGCACGATTATTGCTTCATCGCCCGGTCGGTGAATTTCCCGGTCGTGTACCGCGCGCGCTACCGGTCGGGGATTGAGTATTCGCGGCAAGATGAAGGGCGGACGGCCATTCACCCGCTTGCCCTCGCACGCGCCTGCGCCTAACAGGGGCGCATGAAGATACTCTTTCTCGGCGATGTAATGGGGCGCGCAGGACGCGCGGCGGTGGCAGAGCGGCTGCCCGGCCTGCGCGACGCCTGGGCGCTCGATTTCGTGGTCGTCAACGGCGAGAACGCCTCGGGCGGGATGGGGCTCACGGCGGCGCATGCCAAGGGGCTGCTGGAGGCCGGGGCCGACGTGGTGACGCTGGGCGACCACGCCTTCGACCAGAAGGACATGCTCCAGGAGGTCGAGCGCAACGAGCGGGTACTGCGCCCGCTCAACTATGCCAAGGCCGCGCCGGGACGCGGCGCGCGCGTGTTCTCCGACCGGCGCGGGCGCCGCGTACTGGTGGCGCAGGTGCTGGGCAACGTGTTCATGCGCCGCGCCTTCGACGATCCGTTCTCGGCCATCGACGCCACCCTGCGCAGCCACCCGTTGGGCGGCGCGGTGCAGGCGGCAGTGGTCGATATGCATTGCGAGGCGACCAGCGAAAAGATGGCGATGGGTCATTTCTGCGACGGGCGCGCGAGCCTCGTGGTGGGCACCCATACCCATATCCCCACGGCGGATGCGCAGATCCTGCCCGGTGGCACGGCGTTCCAGGGCGATGCGGGCATGTGCGGCGATTACCATTCGGTGATCGGCATGGACAAGACCGAGCCGATGCGCCGCTTCGTCACCGGCATGGGCCGCGAACGGTTCACCCCGGCGATGGGGGCGGTGACGCTGTCGGGGGTCTATCTCGAGACCGACGATGCCACCGGCCGCGCCACCCGCATCGAGATGGTGCGGCAGGGCGGGCGCCTGCCACAGGCCGGACCCTGAGGTGGCCGACCGGCTGCGCCTGACGGCCCTGCTGCAGCCGCGCCCGCGCCTGGCTAGCCCGCCGACCCGCCCGGCACAGTGAGTTTGGGGCGTTGCCCCGCGCGCCGACAGCGGATAAAAGACCTCAGATTTCCAGCATCCGACAAGAGGACCTCATGGCCGGCCATTCCAAGTGGGCGAATATCCAGCATCGCAAGGGGCGGCAGGACGCCGTCCGGGCAAAGCTCTTTTCCAAGTTTTCCAAGGAAATTACCGTCGCCGCCAAGATGGGCGACCCGGACCCGGAAAAGAACCCGCGTCTGCGCCTGGCCATCAAGGAGGCCAAGGCGCAGTCGATGCCCAAGGACAATATCGAGCGCGCCATCAAGAAGGCGAGCGGCGGCGACGCCGAGGATTACGAGGAAATCCGCTACGAGGGCTATGGCCCCGGCGGCGTGGCGGTGATCGTCGAGGCGATGACCGACAACCGCAACCGCACCGCGTCCAGCGTGCGCTCGACGTTTTCAAAGAACGGCGGCAACCTGGGCGAGACCGGCAGCGTCGGCTTCATGTTCGAGCGCAAGGGCGAGGTGATCTACCCTGCCGATGCCGGTGACGCCGACACGGTGATGATGGCCGCCATCGAGGCGGGTGCCGAGGATGTCGAGAGCTCCGAGGATGGCCACGTGATCTGGTGCACCGACACGGATCTCAATGACGTCTCGACCGCGCTCGAGGCCGATCTCGGCGAGAGCGAATCGACCCGCCTGGTGTGGAAACCCACCACCACGACCGAGATGGACCTCGAAACCATGCAAAAGCTGATGAAGCTGATCGAGGCGCTGGAGGATGACGACGACGTGCAGCGCGTCACCACCAATTTCGAAGCCTCCGACGAGGTGATGGCGCAGCTCTGACCATCCGTGCTGCGGGGCCTGTCCGGCTCGGTCCGCGGGCAAGAAGGGGCAGAACATGCAGGCAGCGGTGGCAGGCTTCGCCCTGGGGTTCTCGTTGATCCTCGCGATCGGGGCACAGAACGCTTTCGTGCTGCGGCAGGGCTTGCGGCGCGAGCATGTGCTCGCCGTGGTGCTGGTCTGCGCACTGTCGGACGCGGTGCTGGTGGCCGCCGGGGTCGCGGGCTTCGGCGCGCTGGCCGAGGCGGTGCCGGGGCTGGAGCGGGTGATGCGCTATGGCGGCGCGGCCTTCCTGCTGGTTTACGGCGCGCGCGCCTTCTTCGCCGCGTGGCGCGGCGGCGAGGTGCTCGAGGCGGGCCCGGGCGCGGGCAGCCGCGCACGCGCGGTGCTCACCTGTCTCGCGCTCACCTGGCTCAACCCCCATGTCTATCTCGATACGGTCGTGCTGCTGGGCTCGGTCTCTGCGCAATACGAGAACCGGCTGGGATTCGGCGCAGGCGCCGTCGGTGCAAGCTTCGTGTTCTTCTTCGGCTTGGGCTTTGGCGCGCGCCTGCTCGCCCCGTTCTTTCGCCGCCCCATGAGCTGGCGGGTGCTCGACGCACTGGTGGGGGCGGTGATGTGGACGATCGCGGCGGGGCTGCTGCTGGGCTGAGGGTTGCACAGGCGTTGTGCGGCGGCGGGGCTCAGCATGTTGGCGCGATCGTGCTAGCCTTGTCCCGTTCAGCAAGGAGGACACGCCATGAGCTGGAACCCCGGACTGGAACCGAAATGCCCCGCGGCGGACGAGGTGGACGCCATCGAGACCGTGATCGTTCCGCGCGCCCGCGATATCGGCGGCTTCGCGGTGCGCCGCGCGCTGCCCGCGCCGCGGCGGCAGATGGTCGGCCCTTTCATTTTCTTCGACCAGATGGGCCCGGCAGAGTTCCTGACCGGGCAGGGCATCGACGTGCGCCCGCATCCCCATATCGGCCTCGGCACGGTGACCTACCTGTTCGAGGGCGAGTTTCAGCATCGCGACAGCCTCGGCACCGACCAGATGATCCACCCCGGCGCGGTCAACTGGATGGTGGCGGGCCGCGGCGTCACCCATTCCGAGCGCACCAGCGCGGCCACCCGCCGGGGCGAGAGTCGCCTCTTCGGTATCCAGACATGGGTGGCGCTGCCTGAGCGCGAGGAAGAGCGGGCCGCCAGTTTCGAGCATCACGGGGCGGACGCGCTGCCGGTGCTGGACGATTCAGGCGCACAGGTCCGCCTCATCATGGGGCGGGGCTGGGGCGCGCGCGCGCCGGTGCACACCTTCTCCGAGATGGTCTATGCCGATGCGCGGCTTGACCCGGGGGCGGCGTTGCCGCTGCCCGACGATCACGAGGATCGCGGCATCTACGTGGTCGCGGGTGCGGTCGAGGTCGCCGGGCAGGTATTCGAGGCCGGGCGAATGATGGTGTTTCGCCCCGGCGACCGGATGTCCCTGCGCGCGGGCGAGGGCGGCGCGCGGCTTATCGTGCTGGGCGGCGAGACGCTGGCGGGACCGCGCTATATCTGGTGGAATTTCGTGGCCTCAAGCCGCGAACGGATCGAGGCGGCCAAGGCGGATTGGGCTGCGGGCGACCGCGCGCGCTTTCGCTTGCCGCCGGGCGACGCGGACGAGTATATTCCGCTGCCCTGAGCCATGCATTCGCGCAAGCCCGGCCTTGCGCTGCACGCATGGCAAACCGCGCCCCGCGCGCTCGACAGTTCGTGCAAGGCGTGAGTTAATGCCATCCATGAGCGCGAACGTGGGTATTTCGGCGGAGGACGCCGCGCGCCCCGGCTGGGGCGTATTCTGGATGGTGGTGACGGGGCTCCTCTTCGTGGGGGTCACGGCGCTCGTGAAGGTGCTGGGCACGCGGGTTCCCGCGCCGCAGGCGGCATTCCTGCGCTACGCGATGGGACTGATCTTTCTGTTGCCGATGCTCGCCACGCTGCGCGATCTGCGTCTTGACCGGGGCACATGGGGCCTCATCGGCGCGCGCGGGGCGTTCCACACGGCAGGGGTGGCGCTATGGTTCTACGCGATGGCGCGCATCCCGATCGCCGATGTCACAGCTATGAATTACCTCTCGCCCATCTACGTCACGCTGGGCGCCGCGCTCTTTCTGGGTGAGCGGCTGGCGGTGCGGCGGGTGATGGCGGTGGTGGTGGCGCTATGTGGGGCGCTGATCATCCTGCGCCCCGGCTTTCGCGAGGTCGGGGCCGGGCACATGGCGATGCTGTTCACCGCGGTGTTCTTCGGCGGCTCCTACCTGCTGGCCAAGATGATTTCGGGCCGTGTCAGCGCGGGGGTGGTTGTCTCGATGCTGTCGATCTTCGTCACGCTGGGCCTCGCGCCGCTCGCCTGGTCGGTCTGGGTGCCGCCCACCATGTGGGAGCTGGCCGTGCTCTTTTGCGTGGCCTGCCTCGCCACCGGGGGGCACTACACCATGACGCTCGCGTTCCGTGCCGCGCCGCTGACGGTGACGCAGCCGGTGACCTTCCTGCAACTGGTCTGGGCGGTGATCCTCGGCGCGGTGGTGTTCGGCGAGGGGGTGGACCCGTTCGTGGTGCTCGGCGGCACGGTGATCGTCGCCTCCGTCAGCTTCATCTCGTGGCGCGAGGCGATGCTCAAGCGCCGCGTGACGCCGCCGGTGTCGGCAACAAAGGTCTGAGCGCCGTCCCTTGGTGAATGTCGGTCAAAAGGGGCGGCGGGTCGCGACGGCTTTTGGTCTGAACCCGCCATTCGCCACCCACTCCGCGCGGAACAAGGTGTGCTTGCACACCGCCGCGCGAGCGCCCGACCGCCCGGACGGGCGGGCGCTTCTGCAACGGTTCAAGTAGCAGAAATATAGAAGGGTATCTTGCGTCATAAATCGCAGAGCACAGCCCGGTTTACGCCCACCCGCGGTCGGGCACTCGCGCGGCTCACCTCAACGACCGCTTCACTCCAAATCCCCGGCGTCAGCCCGCTACCTCCTTACGCCCGTCCCGATCCTGTCGAGCTCGGCCTCGATCGCGGCATCGGGCTTCTCGCCGCCCGCGGCGACCCGCGCCTTGATCGCGTCGAACCGGGCGCGAAGCGCCGTCTTCTCGGCACCCTGGCAATCGTTCCACGGCCGACCCTGAAGCCCCATCACCATGGCATAATAGGCGATGAAATGCGGTCGCGCGCCGCTGCGCAACAGTGCCTCATAGCCCGCGTCCGCCCCCATCCCGCGCAGCATCCCGGCACTGGTGATCCCGGCGCGGGCATAGGCGGCATCGGACGCGGGGCCGAGATTGCGGATCGACGAGACGGGATCGGGCATGGCTCAGGTAAAGGCAAAGGTATCGGCGTGGGCGCGATCCCAGTACTTGGCAAAAGCCGGGTGGCTCACCTCGCCCGACAGCAACTCTCCCGGCTCCAGCCACAGGTACTGGCTGGCGGCCGAGCGCACCTCGCGGCTGCTGACGCGGATCATCAGGTGATGCGGAGTGAAATCCAGCGGAGAGATCAGCCCCGAGGATTCCACCGCCTCCTTGAGTGCGATCATCGTGTTGCGGTGGAAATTGGCGACGCGCTGATACTTGTCCGCCACCACCAGCGCACGATACCGCCCCGGATCCTGCGTGGTGACACCCGTGGGGCACTTGCCCGAATGGCACACCTGCGCCTGGATGCACCCGACCGCGAACATGAACCCGCGTGCGATATTGCAGCCATCCGCGCCCAGCGCGAACATCCGGCACATGTCGAACGCGCTGATCAGCTTGCCCGACACGATGAGCCGGATGCGATCGCGCAGCCCCATGCCCACGAGCGTATTATGCACCAGCATCAGCCCCTCGCGAATGGGCGCGCCCTTGTGGTCGGCGAATTCCGCAGGCGCCGCGCCGGTGCCGCCCTCGGCCCCGTCGATGGTGATGAAATCCGGCGTGATGCCGGTCTCGTGAAACGCCTTGGCCATGGCAAAGAATTCCCACGGATGCCCGACGCAGAGCTTGATGCCCACGGGCTTGCCGCCCGACAGATCGCGCAGCTTTGCTATGAAGACGCACAGGTCCTTGGGCGAGGTAAACTCCGAATGGCCCGGCGGGCTGATGCAATCCTCGCCCACCTGCACGCCGCGCGCCTCGGCGATGGCCTCGCTTACCTTGGCCCCGGGCAGGATGCCGCCATGCCCCGGCTTGGCGCCCTGGCTGAGCTTTATCTCGATCATCTTGACCTGGTCGTCGGCGGCGGTTTCGGCGAAACGGTCAGGATCAAACGCGCCCTCGGGCGTGCGGCAGCCGAAATAGCCCGAGCCCACCTGCCAGATCAGGTCACCGCCATGCTTGCGGTGAAACCGCGAGATCGAGCCCTCGCCGGTGGTGTGGGCGAATCCGCCGATCCGTGCCCCCCAATTGAGCGATTCGATGGCATTGGGCGACAGCGCCCCGTAGGACATGCCCGAGATGTTGAGCGGCGAGGCATCGTAAGGTTTCGTGCAGTCCGGTCCGCCGATGCTGTGGCGGAAATCATGGCTGTCGAGATGCGTCGGCGCCATCGAATGATTGATCCATTCATGCCCGATCTCGTTCACGTTGCGCAGCGTGCCGAACGGGCGTAGACCCTCGATCCCCTTGGCGCGGCGATAGACCAGCGCGCGCTGCTCGCGTGAATAGGGGGTCTCTTCGTGGTCGCTTTCCAGGAAATACTGCCGGATCTCGGGGCGGAAATGTTCGAAGATAAAGCGCAGCCGCGCCGAGACGGGATAGTTCTTGAGCACCGCACTCCGGGTCTGGAAAAAATCGTAGAGCCCGATCAGTGCGACGATCCCGGCAATCCCCGCAAGCAACCCGCCCCAGAACGGCAGCGCGGTCGCGAGCCCGATCCCCGCCGGTATCAGGGCAAGACTGATGATGAGCGGAATATAACGCAAGTAACCCCTCCCAAGGTTCTGGTCGATCCGAATACTGTTGCAGATTGCCGCTCGGGAAGGCGAGTCATTTCTGCCCGGAAAACGGGCAGGTGGCAGGCAGGACGCGCCTCAGTAATCCTTCTCGAAGAACAGCCCGATCCCGGTATCCCCGTCATTCGACGCACTGCCCTTGGCAGTCAGGTTGCGTGTGAGGTCGAGGTTGAGGTTGATCATCTGCCGTCCGGCGCTGTCGGCGGTGACCTCGGTATAGACGTTGTCCGAGACATAGGCCCCGGCGCTCACCTCGGTGTCGCCCTCGGCGGTCTGCGTCACGTCGAGATCGCTCAGCCCGAAACCGCCGCGCAACCGCCCCACCAGATCGCTGCCCCCGCCCGAGAGCGTCGCCACCGCCGAGGCAAGCTGCGCGGCCTGCAACGGCGAGATATTGTCGAGCCCGCGCCCGAAGATGAGCCGCGCGACAATCTCTTCCTGTGGCAGGTCGGGGGAGGAGGCGAACGTCACCTCCGGTGCGCTCGCCAGCCCCTCGAGAATCACCCGCACCTCGACATCGTCGATCACCGTTTCCGCGACAAATCGCAGCCACGGGTCGAGCGAGCCCTGCATCGTCACGCGCCCCTCGGTCAGCTCCAGCCGCTTGCCCAGAATATCGAGCCGCCCCCGGCGCAACCCGAAGAAGCCCGCCGGCGCAACCGAAGCCGTGGTCCCGCCGACGCGCAGCCGCCCGCCAAGCTCGGCGTCGAGCCCGCGCCCGCGCACGAAGATACGGGCGGGCGCGCTGATCGTCAGATCGACCGCGTAGGGGCGGGCAGGGGTCGCGCGCGCGGCCTCCGTCTCGATCAGCCCCGCGCGCGCCCGCGTGATCCGCGAGGCGGCAGGCTCGTCCTCGTGGCGCAGCCCCGGCAGCGCGGCGGTCTCGGGGCCAAGGCCCGAGGGGATGCGAATCTCGGTCTCCTGCAGAAATATCTCGCCGCCGATGCGTGCCCCGCCGATGAGCGGGCCGCGCACAGTCACCGTGCCATCCGCCGTTGTGCTATAGACCAGCCGGTCGGTCAGCACCGCGTCGGCCAGCTCGATTGTCAGATCGGCGTCATACCCGGGGATGAGCGAGAGCGGCCCTGTCACGGCCACACTCCCACCCTCGCGCAGGCGCGCGGTGAAATCCGTTTCCACCCGGTTGCCGCCCAGCCGCGCGGTGCCGCTCAGGTCGTCGATGGCCAGCCCGGCACCGGGCACCGATACCTGCGCGCCGCGCGCCTCGACGGTGCCCGCCAGCGCCGCCAGCCCCGGCGCGCCCTCCGCCCGCAAATCGAACGCCGCACTCCCCGACAGCGCATTGGGCCGGATGGCACCGTTGGCCAGCGCCAGCGGCAGTTGCCCCGTGGCTGCAAGATCGAGCCGCGCGCCGTAATCGTGCACATCACCCGATACCCGCGCCGTGGTCCCGCCCGGCCCCGTGGCGTCGAGCGCCAGCACGATCCTCCGCGCCTCGGGTCCGTGTAGCGCGACCGTGCCCCCCGCCGACAGCGCGCCGGAAAACTCGGGCAGGAACAGGCCCAGATTGGCCAGCCGCGCCTCAACGTGCACCGGCCCGCCCGCACCGTCATCGTGCGCGCTCAGCTCCAGTTGCGGGGTGGTGAAGGCGACATCGGCGATCTCGATGCGCTCGGGTGTGCGGCGCGCCTCTGCACTCAGGTTCAGCCGCCCGGCGATTAGCCGGTCAAGGTCGGCGATCCCGGTGGCAAGGTCTTGCCCCTCGGCCTCCAGCGCGACCTCCAGCCGCTTGGCTTGCAGCGCGCCCTCGGCCTCCAGCGTGCCGGTGATCCGACCGCGCAGCGGCATACCGGCGAGCGCGGCAAAGCGCGCGAGATCCCCTGCCTCCATGCGCAGCCGCGCGGTCACCGGCAGGCCCTCGACTTCGGGCTTGACGCTGCCGGTGGCAGCGATCTCGGCCCCCATCGCCGTCAGTTCGACCTCGTCGAACGTGACCGCGCCGCCCGCCCGCCAGCCGATCCCGCCTTCGAGCCGCGCCGGGCCGTCGAGGCGGCGGTCGCTCAGCCCCAGGTCGGCGATCGCCGCTGTGATATCGAGTGCGCCGCTTTCGCTGTCCAGTCTGCCCGAGGCGCTTGCCTCCAACGCGCTGTTGACGATTCTGAGCCGCTCCAGCGTGGTGCCCTGCGTGTCGCGCCGCGCCCTGAGCGCGAGCCTGCCGGGGGGCGCGATGAGCGGGTCCACCTGCGCGATCCCGAGCGTCAGACCAGCTGTCCCGGCATCGAGCGCCACGTCGAAATCCCCGCCCAAAAGGCGACCCGAACCGGTGAGCGTAACCTGTGCCGCCCCCGCGAGGTCCAGCCCCGTCAGCTCGGCAAAGCGGGCGAGGTCGGTCGCGTCGATGCGGGCCGTGCCCTCGACGGGCAACCCCTCGGCCAGCGCCGCGATCTGGCCATTGGCCGCGAGGGTGGCGTTGCCCGAGGCGACGCGCAGGCCGCGCAGCAGCAGGGGCTCGCCTTGGGTCCATTGCAGGCTGGCATGGCCCGAGAGCGCGGTGCCCGCCGCGCGGGCGAGGGCGGGATCGGCGAGGTCCAGCCCCGTGAGGTCGAACTCGGCCAGGGCGGTCACGCCGCGCGGGGCGCTGCGCTGCAAGGTGCCAAGGCCCGACAGCGTGGCGCTGTCAAGCCTGAGATCGGCCTGCATGAAGTCGGTCAGGTCGATGCGCGCACGCCAGCGATCGCCTCGGGCGGCGTCATAACCGGCCTCGATCGTGGCCTTTTCCAGCGTGACGGCCGGGCCTGTAATGGGCAGGCGCACCGGGACCGTGCCATCGCCGATATTGCCGGTGAGGTCGAACCGCACGGGCCAGCCCGCCGCATCGAGCGCGAGCGTGCCGTCGAGCGCCAGTTGCGCCGCCGAGAGGCTGAGCCGGTCGATATCGAGCGCGCCATCCACGGCCCGTGCGCCGCTAAGCGCGAGTTCCGTGCGCCCGCCAAAGAAGGGCCGGTACTCCTCGGCCATGAGCGGTGTGATGTCGCCGTCGAGCGCGACATCGAAACGGGTGCCACCGGTCTCGTCCCCGTCGAGCGTCACGCGCCCCGTCAGCCGGTCGGTGCCGTCGGTGGCAAGCCGCAGGTCGGCCGCGTAATCGTCGATCGGGGCCTCGCCTTGCACCGAGAGCACGATGGCCGGGCTATCGGGCAGGTTGAGCAGCGTGGACGCGATGCCGCCCGGCGCCTCGTCGAGCAAAAGATCGAGCGCCAGCACGCGGGTTTCGTTGTCAAAGCTCGCATCGAGCGAGATTTCGCCGCGCCCGTCGAGGCGGGTGACGTCGATCTCTGCCGTGCCATCACCGCTGCCGAGCGAGAGGCTGCCGAACAGTTCCAGCCGGATTTCCTCGCCCAGAACGGGTGCGCCGAGGATCAAGGTATCGGCGCTGATCTCGCCGATATTGACCGACACGGGCAGGTCGGGCAGGGCAAAGGGCGTGGCCTCGGCATTCTCGGGGCTGATCGCGGGGCCGCCATCCGGCAGTCGTGCGAGCGTGATCTGCTCGGCGGTCAGGGCGTTGACCTCGACCCGGCCTGCCAGCAGGGCGGAGCGGCTCCAGTCCAGCGTGACGTTGCGCAGGCTGAGCCAGATGCCATCATCGTCGGCGATGGTCAGGCTCTGGAGACTGGCTCGGGACGAGAGCGCACCGGCAAAGCCGGTGATCCGCACCTCGCGCCCGGCGCCCGAGAGGTTGTCCTCGATCGTGCGTTCGAGAAAGCCGCCGCCGGTCTCCTCCTGCGCCACAAGCGGCGGGGCGAGAAGCGCGAGCGCCAGTGATATGCGCCACAGCAGTCGCATCAGAACGCCTGCCCGATGCCGACATATATCTCGAATGCCTGGAACGCGTCGTCGTCAACGGGCGTGGCGATATCGAGGCGGATCGGCCCGACGGTGGTGAAATACCGCGCGCCCAGCCCCGCGCCGCCACGCCATTCGCCCGTGCCGGTGCCGAGCGCGTCCTCGCCGACGAACCCGGCATCGGCAAAGGCCACGGCCTGCACGCGGTCATTCACCATTGCCCGCAATTCGCCCGAGATCCCGACAAAGGCGCGCCCGCCCACGGTGATGTTCGGGGCCAGATCGACGCCCAGCGATTGGTAGCCCTGTCCGCGCACCGTGCCCGCCCCGCCCGAGTAAAACAGCATGTCGGCGGGCACATCGACGATCCCCGCCCCGGCGACCGAGCCAAGCTGCGCGCGGCCCGCAAGCGTAAACCGCCCCGCATCGCCAAGCGTGAGATAGTCACGCAGATCGGCGTAAAATCGCGCGCCCCCTCCGCCCTGATCGAGCCCGGCGAATGGCGTGATCCCAAGCTCGAGATACAGCCCCTCCGTCGGGTTGAGCGGATCGTCGCGCCGGTCCCAGGTGGCGCTCGCCGGAAACAGCAAGTGCTGCACCTCGCGCTTGCCGAGGTCGTCGGTGATCTCGGAAAAGCGAAAGGTGACGCCCGCCTCGGCGCTCAACTCGTCGGAAAACACATGGGTCAGCCCGCCGCCGATCTCGGCCTTGCGCTCGCGGTAATCGGGCTCGTTGCGCTCCTCGACATCGGCGAGCAGAAATGCGCCGGTGTCCGGGGTGAAGGTGGCAGGCCGGTCAAGCCGCGCGCCGAGGCGGAAATCCTCGCCCCCCGAATCGCCGCCGATGCCCCCCACCAGCGCGTCGATGCGCAGCCGCTCGGCCCCGCCAAAGAGGTTGCGATGCAGCCAGAATCCCGACAGCGTCACCCCCTCGAGCGACGACAGCTCCGCGCCCACGCCGACGCGGCGGCGCTTGGCATCGGTCACCTGCGCCGCGATGTCGAGCGTGCCGTCGGCATTGTGCGTCTCCGCCTCGACCAGGCGCACAGAGCGGAACGCCCCGCTGCGGCGCAGGCGATTCGTGGCGTCCTCCACCTCACCGGGCGAGAATTGGCGGCCCGTGGGCAGACCGGCGATCTCGCGGATGCGCGCGGCGCGCACGCGGCTCGGGCGGTCGCCCTCGGTGATGCGCAACGCACCGAACCGCAGCCGCGGGCCGGGGTCGAGCGCAATGCGCGCATCGAGCCGCGCGCGCGGGTGATTGGCAACGATATCCTTGGCATCGACGCGCGCCTTGGCATGACCCGCCGAGCGCCAGCCTTCGATCCCCGTCTGCGTGGCCTCGGCGATGAGCCCCGCCTTGGCCAGCTCGCCCGACAGGAACTTGCCCGGCAGCCCGGTGCCGGGTGCGAGCGGCGTCACCTCGGCTACGCCGAAGCGGAACCCCGCCCCGCGCACCACCTCGATCGCCACCCGCCCGATCTCGTCGGGGGCCGACAGCGGCGGGATGTCGGCGGCCTCTTGGCCATCGACCCGGATCGAGATGATGCCGCCGTAATAGCCCTCGGCATAGAGAACGCTCAGCAGCCGCGCGTAATCGGCCTGCGCGGCGGCGAGCAGGTCCTGCGCGGTGCTGTCCTCCCGCGCCACCTCACTCACCGTGAGCGAGGCGGCGCGCAGCCGCTCGGTGAATTTCTCTGGTGCCCGTGGTGCCGACAGGCTCACCTCCGCCGCGTGGGCGGACGGGGTGCTCAGCGCGGTTAGCGCCACGATCACCAAGACGATTCGGGCCGACCATTCCCGCACGACAGCACCCCCCACGGACACCATTTCTCTATCGCACCCGGCGCCCCCGATGGCCAGACCCGTCGCCCGCCGCAACCGGCGAAAAATCACTCGGCGGGGTGCGCACGCTCCGAAATTTCGCGCTCCAGCGCCGCCTCCATCGCCCCGCGCGGGCGCGTGAACCGCGCCAGCAGGTCATATAGCACCGGTGTGACGACCAGCATCAGCACGGTGGCAAGGCTCAGCCCGGCGATGATGACCGTGCCCACGGCGATCCGGCTCTCGGCCCCCGCACCGCTGGCCAGCACCAGCGGCAGCGCGCCCAGCACGGTCGAGATCGCGGTCATCATGATCGGGCGGAGACGCAGCACCGATGCCTCGATCACCGCTTCGCGCACGGCGTGACCCTCGTCGCGTAGCTGATTGGCGAATTCCACGATCAGGATGCCGTTCTTGGCGATCAGCCCGATCAGCAGGATGATCCCGATCTGGCTGTAGACGTTGAGCGACAGGCCCCCCAGCGTCATCGCGTAGATCGCCCCCGCCACGCCGATGGGCACCGTCAGCATGATGACCACCGGGTGCAGAAAGCTCTCGAACTGCGCCGCCAGCACCAGGTAGACGATCACCAGCGCCAGCAGGAACACCACGTTGGCCCCGCCCGCGGTGTCCTTGTAGGTGCGCGACTGCCCGTCATAACCCAGTTTGGCCTCGGCGGGCAGGATTTCGGCGGCAATCTCTTCCAGGTGTTCAAGCACGGTGCCAAGCTCGGCGTCGGGGGCGAGCGCGCCCGAAAGCTGGATAGAGGGCAGCCGGTCGAAGCGCCGCAGCGATGGCGCGGCGGCGTTCTCCTCCAGCGTGACCAACGCGCCCAGCGGCACCAGCGTCTCGCCGTCGCCCGCGCGCACAAAGATATTCCCGATATCCGTGGGGGTGCGGCGGTCCTCGTCCTCGGCCTGCAGCAGAACGGGATATTCGCGCCCACGGCTGACAAAGGTGGTCACCTCGCGCGACGCGAGCATGGTCTGGAGCGTCGCGGCAATCGCCTCGGCCGAGATGCCGAGATCGTCGGCCCGCGCGCGGTCGATCCCGATATCGAGCTGCGGCAGGTTCTCCTCGTAATTGATCTCGGGATTGACCAGCCCCGGCACGCTCTCTGCGCGGGCGAGCAACTCGGCGGCCCAGTCCTTGACGCTCTCGAAATCGGGGCCGCCGATGACCACCCGCACCGGGGTGGAACTGCCGCGCAGGCCCAGCCCGGCGGGCGTCACCGGAAAGCCGCGCGCGATGGTAACCTGGCTCATCTGCGGGGCCAGCTCGCCCACCAGCGCCGAGACCGGGCGATCGCGCTCTTCCCACGGCGCAAGGCGGAACACCACGAAAGAGCGCCACGCCCGCCCGCCCCAGCCGGTAAAGGTGAACACGGTCGCGATCTCGCCCGAGGCGACATGCGGCTTCAGGATCTCCTCGACCTGCCGGGCGGCCATGTCCGAATGCGCCACGGTCGAGCCCTGCGGCGCAGTCAGCGGCACGAAGCCCACGCCACGATCCTCGCGCGGGGCCAGCTCGCGCGGCAACCCGTCATAGAACAGCGCCGCGCCCCCGGTGACCGCCAGCGCCACGCCCAGCACCACGAGTGGCATGGCAATACAGCGCGTGAGCAGCGCGCGATAGGCCCGCTGGATCAGTGGCGGGCGTCGCGGCGTGGCGTCGCCCGCCCCGCGCCGCGCCCGCGCGCGCAGCACCTTGGATGCCAGCGCCGGGCACGCAGTGAGCGCCACGAAGGTCGAGATCGCCACCGTGCCCGCCAGCACCCAGCCGAACTCCACGAACAGCCGCCCCACCTGCCCGGGCATGAACGACAGCGGCACGAACACCGCGATCAGCGTGAGCGAGGTGGCGATCACGGCAAAGGTCACCTGCCGCGTGCCGTTGAGGCTCGCCACCAGCGGCGTCTCGCCGTCCTCGATGCGGCGCTGGATGTTTTCCAGCACCACGATGGCGTCGTCCACCACCAGCCCGATGGCCAGGAGCAGCGCCAGCAGTGTCAGCGTGTTGAGCGAAAATCCCCAGATGCCGATCAGCAGGAACGTCCCGATGAGCGAGACGGGAATGGTAATCGCCGGGATCAGCGTGGCGGCACCCGAGCGCAGGAACACGAGGATCACCCCGATCACCAATGCGAGCGAGATGCCCAGCGCGATCACCACCTCGCGGATCGACGCGCCGACAAAGAGCGCGTCGTCAGAGCCCACGATGATCTCCATCCCCTCGGGCAGGGTCGGGGCCATCGCCGCGATCTCGGCGCGCACGGCGTTCGAGATGGCCAGCGTGTTCGACTGGCTCTGGCGCAGCACCCACATGCCCACCGCGTCGTTGCCATTGGTGCGCACCACGGTGGAATCTTCGGCCACGCCCGGCTCCACCCGCGCCACGTCGCGCAGCCGCACGGGATAGCCCGCCACCCCGTCGATCACCACGTCGCGGAAATCCTCGATACTGGCCAGCCGGCTGTTGAGCCGCACGGTAAGCTGCCGGTTGTCGGATTCCACGTCGCCCGCGGGCAGTTCGATATTGGCCCGGCGCAACGCCGCCTCGACATCGGCCACCGTCAGGTTGCGCGCTGCCAGCGCCCGCCGGTCCAGCCAGATACGCACCGCGAAGGGCCGGTCGCCCGCGATATCGACGCTCGCCACCCCCGCGACCGTGGCCAGCCGGTCGGCGATGAACCGGTCGATGTAATCGGTGATCTCGGCGGTGGTCATCCGGTCCGAGGTGATCGCGAGCCGCATCACCGGCGAGGCGTCGGCATCGCTCTTGACGACCTGCGGCTCCTCGGCCTCGTCGGGCAACGCGCCGCGCACACGCCCCACCGCGTCGCGCACATCGTTGGCGGCCACGTCGATATCCACCCCGGTCTCGAACTCGATGGTCACCCGCGACCGGCCCTGTCGGCTCTCCGACGAGATGGTGCGAATCCCCGCGATCGAGGCGACAGCGCCCTCCACCGCCTCGGTGATGTCGGTGTCGATGACTTCGGGCGCGGCGCCGCGATAGGTTGTGGTGACGGTGACGACAGAGTTGTCCACGTCCGGCAACTCGCGCACCGGCAGGTCGCGCAGGCTGGCCACGCCAAAGATGATGATCAGCAGGCTCGCCACCGCCGCGAGAACAGGGCGGCGCACGGCGATGTCCGACAGCGTCATGTCGGCGCCTCGCCGGTTCCCGCATCGTCCCCGGCGGTGGCGTCGCGGTCGCGCGCGAGGATATCGATCGGCGCCCCGTCGCGCACCCGCTGCAACCCGCGCACCACCACCTCGTCCCCGACGACCAGCCCCGAGGTCACCGCGATCACCCCGTCGCGGCGCTGCCCGGTCTCGACCGCGCGCCGCCGGGCGATACCGTCCTCGGCCACGAACACATAGGTTTGCGCGGCCTGGAACACGATCGCCTCCTCCGGCACGACGATGCGCTCCGCCTCGTCCAGCACCAGCGTCAGCGACAGGAACATGCCCGCGGGCAGCGTGCTGTCACGATTGGGAATAAGCGCGCGTGTCAGGAAGGACCGACTCACCGGGTCGATACGGCTGTCCACCTCCGAGATGGTGCCCTCGAAGCGGCGGTCGGGAAAGGCGGCGGCGTGCGCGATGATCTTTTGCCCGCGCGCCACCTGCGCAAAGACCGTTTCCGGCAGGCCGAATTCCACCTCGACCTCGCTCAGGTCGTCGAGCCGCGCCAGCACCTCTCCCTCGGTCACGCGCGCGCCCACGTCATAGGTGGTCAGCCCCACCACCCCGTCAAACGGCGCGGTGATCACCCGGTCGTCGAGCCTGCGTTGCGCGCGCTCGACGCGCGCCTGCGCCTCGGCGCGCCGCGCCACCGCCTCCTCCACGGCGGCAACCGAGACCGCGTTGGTCCTGCGCAACTGGCGCAACCGGTCGAGCGTGCTCGACTGTTCCTTGAGCACCGCCTCGGCCTCGGTGAGGTCCGACCGCTGGATCGAATCGTCGAGCCGCGCCAGCACGTCGCCCTTCTTGACCCGGCTTCCCGGCGCGATATCGAGCGCCACCAGCCGCCCGTCGGTCTCCGGCACGATCTCGATCGAGCGGCGCGCGCGGGTGGTGCCGACGGCCTCGACGGTGCGCTGCATCACCCGCGTCTCGGCGGTGGCTAGCTCGACCGTCGCCGCGCGCGGGCCGCCATCGCCCTGCGCCGCGCCGGGATCGGTGGCGTATTCCGATCGCCAGTAGCCATAGCCGCCATAGGCCAGCCCGCCCAGCACCGCGAGCACGATGAGTTGCCTGAATACGGACATGCGGTGACGGTCCCTTGCCGGTGCGCGTTTGGTCGTGGCCGATGAGTAAACCTACTGCGCCCGCGGCGAAAGGCAACTCCGCGTGAGCGTCAGGCCGCGAATCCGTGCTGCCGAAGCGCGGCGCGCGTCCGGCGCCACAGCGTCGGCAGCCCGTCGCACAGCGCCCGCGCCCGCGCCTCGTGCCCGGTCTCCAGTGCCGCTTCGACCTGCTCCAGCCGTGTGTGCAGGGCCGTGGCGCCACAGGCCCCGGCGGTCCCTGCGAGCCTGTGGATACGCCCACCCAGATCGTCCGGCATACCCGCCTCCAGATCGGCCAGCAGCACCTCTGCCTCGCGTCCCAGCGCCGCCATCGTCCCGGCCATCTGCGCCTCGGACAGGGCGGCCTGCATCTGCGCGATGTGCGCCGCGTTCACGAGCGCCTCGTCCCGTGGCACCTGCGCGACGAGCGCGCGTAGCGCGGCCCGCGACAGCGGCTTGACCTCGATTGCGCAGGCCCCGGCCTCCCGCAACCGCGCCACCGTGCGCGCGCCGTGATAGGCGGTCAGCGCAACGATCCGCGTGGCCGCATTGGGGCCGCCGCCCTCGCGGATGCGCCGGGTCGCCTCGATCCCGTCGAGCCGCGGCATGTCCACATCCATCAGGATCAGGTCGAAAGCGGCCTCGTCAGCAGCCCGGACCGCCTCGATCCCGTCCGCTGCCAGCACCACCTCGTGACCGTCGCGCTCCAGCATCGTCCCGGTCACCGTGCGGCTTGCCGGGGTGTCCTCGACGACCAGTACGCGCAGGGTGCGGGGCAGGGGGGCGGCATCCGCCTCGGGCTGCACCTCGCCGTCGCTCCTTGCCGGCGGCAGGGGCACCCGCACGGTAAAGATGCTGCCCGCGCCGGGGCTGCTCTCGACGTCGATATGCCCGCCCATCGCGGACACGATCCGCCGCACGATGCCGAGCCCCAGCCCGGTCCCGCCGGCCTCCTCCTCGGCACCCGCAACGTCGCGATGGGGCAGGCGGATGAAGTCCTCGAAGATCGCCGGTTGCTCGGCCTCGGCGATGCCGATCCCGGTATCGTGCACGGAGAATACCACCGCGTCGCCGGTGTCGCGCCGCGCTGATAGGGTGATTGTGCCCTCGCGGGTGAACTTGACGGCGTTGGCCACGAGGTTGAGCAACACCTGCCCCAGACGCCGCGCGTCGCCGACCGCGGTGCCCAGACGGGCCTGCGCGGGATCGAGCCGGAGCGTGTTGCCACGCGCCTCGGCGGCAATCCGCTGCCCCGCCACCAGATCGGCGAGCAGTGCGTCCAGATCGAACGGCGCCGGGCGCAGCACCGGCGCATCGCCGGGCGGTCCCAGCCCCCCCAGCGCCTCGTTGATATGGGTGCGCAGCGCCTCGCCGCTCAACCGCATGAGCCGCACGTGATCGCGCTGATCGCTGTCGAGATCGCTGTCCTCCAGCAATTCGAGCGCGCCCAGCAGGCCATTGAGCGGGGTACGCATCTCGTGGCTCGTCATGCCCAGGAACCGCGCGCGCGCCTGCTCGGCGGCCAACGCCTCCTCGCGCGCCGCCGCCATCGCCGCCTCGGCCCTGAGCCGCCCGCGATAGAGCCGCCACAGCAGCACCAGCAACAGGAACAGCGCCACGAACATCAACGTGCTTAGTGCCGTGAGGGTCACGATCTGCGTGGTCAACTGCCTGCGCTCGGCGTCCGAGCGGCGCGC
Organism: Roseovarius sp. A46; assembly: GCF_004126395.1. Lineage (NCBI taxonomy): Bacteria > Pseudomonadati > Pseudomonadota > Alphaproteobacteria > Rhodobacterales > Roseobacteraceae > Roseovarius > Roseovarius sp. A46. The sequence goes on from NZ_PVWS01000004.1 coordinate 77,973, forward strand.
GTCGATGGCCAGCGCGGCGGCGGCGATCCGGCGAATGGGCGGTGTCATCCCTGCCGCCTGCGCCTCCAGCACCCCACGGGCCGCCACAAGGTCCGCGTCGCCGCCGTCGATCAACGGGATCATCTCGTCGAGGATCGCCATCACCTGCGCCACGTCGCCCGCCGCCTGCGAGCGCGCCAGCATGGCGCGATAGGCGGGCGCGTTGCGCAGCGTCGTGGTACGGCTATAGAGCAGATCGAACCGCTGCCGCACGGCATCCGGCGCCTCCGGGTCAGCGCGGCCGAGAGTCTCCAGCGCCAGCCGGAACTTGAGCTGGTCCACCTCGATCTGCGAGATGGTCCATTGCAGGTTGTCATCGCGTGCCGTGCCATACTCGCCGATCCGCGCCAGCACGTGCGAGGTAATGGCCGCCGCCGCGATCATGCAGCCGATGGCGAACATCGCCAGCAGCGCCAGCGCGAGCCGCTCGCGCGCGGACAGACGGTGATCCTCGGTACCCTGCATTCGTCGCCCGGTCCTCACTCCGCCGCCGGATGCACGGTGATCCGGTCAAGCTGCCAGATGCTGCGCATGTAGACGGTCTCGCGTTGGAAATCGGGGTCGCTGTCGTAATTGTAGACCAGCCAGAACGGCCCCTTGTCGCGCAGGCTCATCGGCGCACCGTTTCGGCTGTGCGCGATCACCGGATAGACCGGTCCGATCTCGGCGGCCGGCAGCGAGACGGTGTAATCGTTCACCGCCACGAGGTCGAGCCGCCGGGCGCTGATGCCGGTCCGCGCGAGCAGCGTGGCCAGCGACACGCCTTCGAAACGCTGCACCCCCTCGGTCCAGATCGTATGCGTCGTGAACGCGGTCTGCGGCAGCGCGGCCAGGTCCGCGCGGTCGAGCGCGGCGAGCCGCGTGCCGTCGGGCGCGAGGATGTCCAGCCGTGCCTGCGCCTCCGCCTCCAACGGCTGCCACGTTGCCGCCCATGCCACGGCGAGGCACAGTCCGAACGCGCGGACGACCCGGACGATCGTGGCAATGCGGCGCGGCATGATCCCTCCCTGTTCGTGCACAACCAGTTTCGGCAATTTCAGGCGCGTGCCCAGCCCTCCTATGCTTTTGCCCGGGGTGACGTCTTGCGGTCCGGCGTGCAATCACGCATTTGTCATTCCTGTGACGCCAGACTACACTCGACCTTCTGTCAAGACGAACACTCACCGAACCGGAGACAAGATGAGCCGCGTTTTGCTCGCCGACGATCACGACCTCGTGCGCGACACGCTCGCCGCCTACCTGCGCAGCGAGGGGGGCTTTGACGTGGCCGTGGCCGGCAGGTTCGACGACGCCCTTGCAATGGTGCGCGCGCAGGACGGGTTCGACCTCGTGCTGCTCGACTACCGGATGCCGGGGATGGCGGCGCTCGCCGGCCTCGCGCGGATGCGCGAACAGGCCGGCTGCCCGGTGGCGATCCTGTCGGGCACCGCCCCGCCCGAGGTGGCGCGGCGCGCGCTGCGCGCGGGCGCGGCGGGCTTCCTGCCGAAAACGCTGGCGCCGCGCGCGCTGATCTCGGCGGTGCGGCGCATCCTCGGGGGCGACACCTTCGCGCCCTGCGATTTCCTGAATTCCGACCGCGACCCCGGTGCCGAGGCCGATATCGCCCTCACCGCCCGCGAACGCGACGTGCTGACCGGTGTCTCGGACGGCAAATCCAACAAGGAAATCGCCCGCGATCTCTCGATCCAGGAGGTGACGGTCAAGCTTCATCTCAAGACGCTGTCGCGCAAACTCGGTGCCCGCAACCGCACCCATGCCGCCATGCTCGCCCGCGACATGGGCCTGGCCTGAGGCGACTGCCCGCCCGCCGCGCGATGTGGCAAACGGTCCGCACGCGCCCGCGGTCAGCGGCACCTCACGCCTGGTGCGCGCCCTCCGCCAGTCCGCGCACGAACTCCAGCACCTCGGCCACCGGGCGCCCCGTGGCCATCTCGCCCACGATGGCCGAGCCAACCACGCAGCCATCGGCCACCCCGGCGATGGTCTGCGCGGTCTCGGGGCTGCGGATGCCGAAACCCACGATCACCGGCAGATCGGTCTGCGCCTTGATCCGCGCCACCTCGGGGCCGACATCCGTGGCCTCGGCCGCCGCCGCCCCGGTGATCCCGGTGATCGACACGTAATAGACAAACCCGCTGGTATTGGTCAGCACCTTGGGCAGGCGCTTGTCATCGGTGGTGGGCGTCGCCAGCCGGATGAAGTTGAGCCCCACCTTCGCCGCGGGAATGCACAGCTCGTCATCCTCCTCGGGCGGCAGATCGACCACGATCAGCCCGTCTATCCCCGCCGCCTTGGCATCGACGAGGAACTTGTCCACGCCGCGATTGTAGATCGGGTTGTAATACCCCATCAGCACGATCGGCGTGGTATCGTCCTCCTCGCGGAACGCACGCGCCATCGCCAGCGTCTTCTCCAGCGTCATGCCCCCCGCCAGCGCCCGCTGCCCGGCCAGCTGAATGGTCGGGCCGTCGGCCATCGGGTCGGTGAACGGCACGCCCAGCTCGATGATGTCCACGCCCGCGCCCGGCAGCCCCTTCATCACCTCCAGCGAGGTGTCGGCATCCGGGTCGCCCGCCATGATGTAGGACACGAACGCCTTGCGTCCGGCGGCGCGAAGCTCTGCGAATCTGGCGTCGATGCGGGTCATGGAGGCGGCCTCTCAACTGTCACGTTCGCGCGGGTTTGGCGCAATCGGCGGGGAAAATCAATGCCCGGCTTGACCTTGCCCCGCCCGGCCCCGTAGATGCCCCCGACCTATGCACCGAAGGGGGCCGCAGATGGGCTTCAAGATGGGAATCGTCGGCATGCCCAACGTGGGCAAGTCCACGCTCTTCAACGCGCTCACGCGCACCGCCGCCGCGCAGGCGGCGAATTTTCCGTTCTGCACGATCGAGCCCAACGTGGGCGAGGTCGCGGTGCCCGACCCCCGGCTCGACCGGCTGGCCGGGATCGCCGGGTCGAAACAGACCATCCCCACGCGCATGACCTTCGTTGATATCGCGGGCCTCGTGAAGGGCGCGAGCCGGGGCGAGGGCCTCGGCAACCAGTTCCTCGCCAATATCCGCGAGGTCGATGCCATCGCCCACGTCTTGCGCTGCTTCGAGGATGGCGACGTCACCCATGTCGATGGCCGCGTCGATCCGGTGGCCGATGCCGAGGTGATCGAGACCGAATTGATGCTGGCCGATCTCGATTCCATCGAGAAACGCCGCGCCGGGCTGGTGCGCAAGCTCAAGGGTGGCGACAAGGAGGCCGTGCAGGCCGACCGGCTCCTGGCCGACGCCCAGGCCGCGCTGGAAGAGGGCCGCCCCGCGCGCACCGTCGCCGTCGATGCCGAAGACGCCCGCGCGTGGAAGCTGCTGCAACTGCTGACAGCCAAGCCGGTGCTTTACGTCTGCAACGTCGATGAGGGCAGCGCGGCCACGGGCAACGCCCATTCCGCCGCGGTGGCAGAGATGGCCGCGGTGCAAGGCGCGGGCCACGTCGTCATCTCCGCCCAGATCGAAGAGGAAATCGCCCAGCTCGACGCCGAAGAGGCGGAAATGTTCCTCTCCGAGATGGGGCTCGAAGAGGCCGGTCTCGACCGACTCATAAAGGCGGGCTACACGCTCCTGCACCTTCAGACCTACTTCACCGTCGGCCCCAAGGAGGCGCGCGCCTGGACCATCCCCGAGGGCACCCCCGCGCCCCGGGCGGCGGGCGTGATCCACGGCGATTTCGAAAAGGGCTTCATCCGCGCCGAGACCATCGCCTACGAGGATTTCATCGCCTGCGGCGGCGAGACCCCGGCGAAAGAGGCCGGCAAGATGCGCGCCGAGGGCAAGGGCTACGTCGTCAAGGATGGCGACGTGCTGCATTTCCTGTTCAATACCTGAACGCACCGCGCGGTGAAACGCGCGAACCGTGCGGTTCGCGCTCTGAACCTACAGTTTCTCCTCGGCCTTGGCCGCGTTCCAGAGCGCGTCCATCTCGGCGAGGTCGCTCTCTTCGGGGCGGCGTCCGTCCTCGGCCAACAGCGCCTCGATGCGGGCAAATCGGCGGGTGAACTTGGCGTTGGCGCGGCGCAGCGCGGTCTCGGGACACAGCTTCATGTGCCGCGCGAGGTTGGCCATGACGAACAGCAGATCGCCGAATTCTTCCTCGATCTCATCCGGGTTACCCCCTTCCGACGCCTCATGTAATTCTTGAACTTCTTCTTCTATCTTTCTGAGAACATGCGAAGTTTCAGGCCAATCAAATCCAACCCGCGCGGCCCGTTTCTGCAGCTTCACCGCCCGCAGCAGTGCCGGCAGCCCCAGCGCCACCCCGTCCAGCGTGCCGTTTTCGCCCGACGCGGCGCGCTCGGCGGCCTTGACCGCCTCCCAGTCGCGGGTTTGCTGTTCCGCACTCTTGTCGCGGTTTTCTTCCCGGAAAACATGGGGATGGCGGGCAATCATCTTGTCGGAAATGGCATTCGCCACATCCTCGATGTCAAACAGCCCCTTGTCCCGCGCAATCTGTGCATGAAACACCGCCTGCAACAGCAGGTCCCCCAGCTCCGCGCGCAAATCCCCCCAGTCGCCCCGCTCTATGGCATCGGCAACTTCATAAGCCTCTTCAATGGTATAGGGGGCAATGCTCGCAAAATCCTGCTCGATATCCCAGGGACAGCCGGTCTCGGGATCGCGCAGCCGCGCCATAATCTCGATCAGCCGGGGCATCCCACCATCGGGGTCGTGCAGAAGGGTATCGTCGGCCATTGCAGCGCCCTTGAAATTGCTGTCTGTTGCCACCGTGACGACAGACGAAAGGGATGTCCAGACATGGCCGCAATCAATCGCATAGCCGGGTTCGCCGAGGAAATGACCGCGTGGCGGCGGCACCTGCACGCCCACCCAGAGCTTGGGCTGGATTGCTTTGAAACCGCTGAATTCGTTGTGGAAAAGCTGCGTGAGTTCGGCGTGGACCGGATCGAAACGGGGGTCGCCCGCTCGGGCGTTGTCGCGGTGATCGAGGGCCGCTCCCCCGGTCGGTCCATCGGTCTGCGCGCCGACATGGACGCGCTCGCGATGGACGACCTGACCGGTGCCGATCATGCCAGCACCGTGCCGGGGCGCTCCCATGCGTGTGGCCATGACGGGCACACGACCATGTTGCTTGGTGCAGCAAAATATCTCGCGGAAACAAGAAATTACGCCGGGCGCGCGGTGCTGTTCTTCCAGCCCGCCGAGGAAGGACCGGGTGGCGCACGGCTTATGGTCGAGGAGGGCACACTCGACCGCCATGAGGTGGCCGAGGTCTATGCCCTCCACACCCTGCCCGGCGCGCCCGAGGGCACGTTCGAGACCACGCCGGGGCCGATCATGGCCGCCGTCGATACCCTCCATGTCCATGTGATCGGGCAGGGCGGGCACGGCGCCATGCCCCACGAGGCGCGCGATCCCATCCCGGCGGCGGTGGCGATTGTCCAGGCAATTCAGACCATTATCACCCGCGACCGCGACCCGCTCGATGACCTCGTGATCTCGGTCACGCAGATCCACGCGGGCAGCGCCGACAACGTCATCCCCGAACGCGCCTATGTCGGCGCGACGATCCGCACCTTTGCCGAGGGCGTCCGGGACATGGCGCACCGCCGCCTGCGCGAGGTGGCCGCGGGCGTGGCGGCGGCACATGGCGTGCGCGCGGAAGTGGAGATCGAGTCCGGCTATCCGCCCACGATAAACGATCCGCAAACTACGGAATTTGCATCGAAAATCGCGCGTGAAGTGGTTGGAGACGCAGCCGTGATCGCGGATCGCACGCGCGAGATGGGGGCCGAGGATTTTTCCTATATGCTGGCCGAGCGGCCCGGCGCCTATCTGTTTCTCGGGCAGGGCGCGGGGCCAGCACTTCACCACCCGGCGTTCGATTTCAACGACGCGGTGGCGCCCCTCGGCGCCTCGTTCTTCGCGCGGGTGGTGGAACGGGCGCTGCCGCTCGATACCTGAGCCCGCGCGCCGGGACGTGACGGGGCTCAACAGCCCGTGAGATCGCTGTGACAGGCTTGTTGCCGACAGGCTCTGGGAATATGTCTCAAGCGATTGAAACAACCACAGGGATGGGAGAGGCCCCATGCTGACGAGATTGAAACAGGCGGCGTTGGTGCTTGGGATGGCGCTGATCCCGCTGGCGGCGCAGGCGTCGAACGGCCCGCTCACGACCCCCGCGGCGCTCGATGACGCTTTGGACGCCGCCGAGGCACCGGTCGTGCTCGATATCCGCGCGCCGACCGCCTACGAGGCTGGCCACATCCCCGGCGCGCGCAACGCACCCTATGGCCTCTTTCGCGGCCCGGCGGATAATCCGGGCAAGCTCGTGACCGAGGCGCATCTGACCGAGGTGCTGCGCAACCTTGGCCTCGAAACCGACACGCCCGTGGTGATCGTCCATCAGGGCAGCAACCAAACCGATTTCGGATCGGCAGCGCGGGTGTACTGGACGCTGAAATCGTCTGGTTTCAGCGATCTGGCGGTGCTCAACGGCGGCATGAATGCGTGGGAACAGGCCAAGGCCCCGATCAAGACCGGCGCGGCCCCCGACATCGCGCCGAGCGCGATCACCGTGAGCTTCTCCGACGAATGGCTGGCCACGCGCGCGGATGTGCAGGCCATTGTTGAGGGGCGTGAAGAGGCGACCCTCGTCGATGCCCGCCCCGAGGCGTTCTGGCGGGGCGAGACCAAGCATGGCGCGGCGGCGCGGCCCGGCACCATCCCGCAATCGCAGTATTTCACCCATGATCGCTGGTTCGGCGAGGACGAGCCGTCGCTTATCAAGCCGGACCATGTGCGTGAACTGGCCGCCGAGAACGGACTCATGCAGGGTGACCGGCTGGTATCCTTCTGCAATACCGGGCACTGGGCGGCGACCAACTGGTTCGCGCTGAGCGAGGTCGCCGGGATCGAGGGCGTGCGCCTCTACCCGGAATCGGTGGTCGGCTGGTCGCAGGCGGGGATGGAGATGGCCAACGTGCCGGGCCTCATCCAGAACCTGCTCAACAAGATCACCGGCAAGTATTGAGGCGCCCATGACACAAGCCACCGCGCACGCGGCCCCGCCCTCTGCCCCCGGTGCGTTGTCGCGCGCGGGGGTGATGGTTCTCGTCGCGGCGCTGGTGCTGGCGGTGGCGCTGAGTGCCGGGCCGCGCGCGGGTGCAATCCTTGCCATCGGGCTCGGCTTCGGCCTTGCGCTCGAGGGATTTCGTTTCGGCTTTACCGGCCCGTGGCGGCGGATGATCCTCGAACGTGACGCCTCGGGGCTTCTGGCGCAACTTCTGGCCATCGGTATCGTCGCCTGCGCGGCACTGCCGCTTCTCGCTGCGAACGGGACCGAACTGAAGGGCGCGCACGCCCCCATCGGATTTGCGATGGTGGGCGGTGCCTTCGTCTTCGGCGCGGCGATGCAGGTGGTGCTGGGCTGCGGCTCGGGCACGCTGGTGAACGCCGGGAGCGGCAATGCCATCGGCGCGGTGGCACTGCCCTTCTTCGCCATCGGCAGCTTTGCCGGGGCGTACCACCTGAGCTGGTGGACGGCGCTGGGCAGTTTGCCAGTGGCGACGCTTAACGGCACGGGTGGGCTCGCGATCACGCTCGCCGGGCTGGCGGGGATCGCGGCGTTGGCGCTTCGTCTGGGTCGCAAGGGCAGCCACCGTCTGCCCGCGCGTTACTGGGCGGCGGCGCTGGCGCTGGCGGTGCTGGCGATCCTGCACCTCGTGGTGGCCGGGCAACCCTGGGGTGTGGTCTACGGCCTCGGGCTGTGGGTGGCCAAGGCGGTGGTGGCCGTGGGCGGCGACCTATCCGGCTCGGTGTTCTGGTCTGCCGCGGCCAATGCCGCGCAGGTCGAGGCGAGTCTGCTCACGGATGTGACCTCGCTCACCGATCTGGGGCTCATCGGCGGCGCCGCGCTCGTGGCGTGGTGGCGGGCGGGGTTCGCCTCGCCGGTCGGCGTGCTTCCTGCGCGCGCCTGGGTGGCGGTGATCGTCGCGGGGCTGGTACTGGGCTACAGTTCGCGGCTCGCGTTCGGCTGTAATATCGGCGCGTTCTTCAGCGGTGTCGCCACCGGCTCGGCGCATGGCTGGGTGTGGTTCATAGCGGCCTTTGCCGGGTCCTGGGTGGGGATCCGGCTGCGGCCCGCGTTGGGACTGGAGGCGCGAAAATGAGGCGGGTGCACGTGGCAATGCTCGTGGGGCTGGGCATTCTGGGTCTTGTCGCCCTGGATCAGTTGCAGTCTGACCCGCTCAACCCTTACACGGCGCCGCCGATGCTTGCGCTCGGCTCAGGGCTTGCCGCCACAGGTGGGCATTGCGCGGCCCCGCCGCCGCCTGCGCGGTAGCGCGGGGGAGGGTGTCGGCCCCAAATGCGACTCCCGTTTGCCGTCCCCTCTCGCTCAACTTCCCAGAAACGAATTGGGGTCGAGGCTCTCGATCCCGTCGCGCACCTCGAAATGCAGCGCCGGGGTGCCAGAGTTGGGCAGTGTGCCGATGGTCTGACCGCGGGTCACTTGATCGCCCTTGGCCACGCTCAGCTCTGCGAGGTTGGAATAGACAGTCAGCAGGTTGCCATCGTGGCGGATGACGGCGATGGGGCGGCCGTCACTGTCCTCGATCACTGCCGCCACGGTGCCCGCGCCCGCGGCGCGCACCTCGGCGCCGGGCGCGCCGGCGATGTCGATGCCTTCATTGCGGCCCTTGTCATAGTCACGCACGATCGAGCCGTCGAGCGGTCGGGCGAGACGGGCCTCGCTTCTGTCGGTCTGCGACTGGCCAAGATCGGGCGTGGCCACCGGCTCGGGCGCGGCGGGCTCTTCTTCGGGCAGCGGGCGCGCGGCACTCGGTGGCTCGGGTGTGGGCGAGCCGGCGCCGGGCGCGGTGACGGTGTCCTCTTGCTGCTGCTCGGCACGCTCCGCGTCACGGGCCCGGGGCCGCGCGTCGGGCGCGGGTACGGGGATCAGCAGGAACTGACCCTCGCGCACGGTGAAGGACGGGCCAAGCCCGTTCCAATCGGCGAGGCTGCGCACCGGCACGTCGTAGAGTCGGGCAATGGAATAGGCGGTCTCTCCGCGCTCGACCTTGTGGCGTATGGGCTGCGCCCCGTTCTGGCCCGCCTCACTCTGCGCCGCCGGTTCGAGCGTGCTGGTCGCGATGCCATCGCCGTCGGCGCGTTCTATGGCGCGGTCGGCGAGGGCCGCGATTTCGGTGTCGGGCCGGATGGGTCCGCCCTCGGGTTCGGCCACCCGGCGCGGCAACGCCACGATCTCTCCGTCGCGCAGGATGTCGCCGGTCTGGATACCGTTGTAGCGGGCCAACTCGTCGGCATCGGTACCGATCCGTGCGGCGAGCGCGGCAAGGGTATCGCCGCGCCGTGCCACGGCAACCTGGTAGCCGGGATAGGAAATGATGCCGCGCGCATCCGGCTCGGGCCGCGTGGCGGTCGCGGTGCGCGCTGCCTCGGCCGTGCTCGGTGCATTGCCGAACCCGCCGCGCATGTCGATATCGAGCGGCCCGCTGCACGCCGCGAGTCCCGCCGCCATACCGATGCCGATCACCACCTGTCGTGGCAAATGTCGCATTGAGATACCCCTTGTCCCTCGTCCATTTCCTGCCTCTGCGCGGCCGGTTTCAACCGTCGCGTCCCAGCCCCTCGACCAATGGCACGAAACGCACCGGGCGTAGCTCGTCATATTCGTACCCGGTCTCGTGCCGGGTCACGCGGATGAGTTTCTGCACCGTGTCCGACTGGCCTACGGGCAGGACCATGATACCGCCGATCTTTAGCTGGGCCAAGAGCGGTCCGGGTGGGTCCTCGGCGGCGGCGGTCACGAGGATGCGGTCGAACGGCGCCTGGTCGGGCAGGCCGAAGCTGCCATCGGCGGTGAGCGCGATGATATTGGCCAGATCGAGCTCTCTGAAGATCGCGGTGGCCTCGTGCACCAGCTGGCGATGGCGGTCCACTGTATAGACACGGCGCGCAAGCTGGCTGAGGATCGCCGCCTGGTAGCCGCTGCCGGTCCCCACCTCCAATACCTTGTCGCGCGGCGAGAGCCGCAGCGCCTGCGTCATCAGCCCCACCACCGAAGGTTGGCTGATGGTCTGGCCGCAGGCGATCGGCAACGGCATGTCCTCGTAGGCACGCCCGGTAAAATAGCCCCGCACGAAGCGCCCCCGGTCGACTCGCTCCATCGCCGAGAGCACCCGCGCATCGGTCACCCCGCGGGACCGCAGCGCGAACAGGAACTGCATCTGGCGTTCGGCACTATGATCGGCCTCGTCGCTCATTCGATTGCCTTCAGCGCCTCCAGCGCGTCATGGGCCGTGAGGTCGGCGCGCATCGGCGTGACCGAGACATAGCCCTGCAGGTTCACATCCGCATCCGAGCCCGGGCTCGTCGGCTCATGCTGTGGCGCACCCGTCACCCACAGAAAACGTCGCCCCGAAGGCGCCACATGCGGCTGCACACCAAAGCCCATGTCGCGGCGAAAGCCCTGCCGCGCGGCGCGGATGCCCCTGACCTCGGATCCGGGGCAAGGGGGGAAGTTGATGTTGTAGAAGATGCCATAATCGTCTTGCGTCCATACCCCCTTGTCCAGCAGGCGGCGCAGCACCGGTAGGCCGTGGGTGCGGGCACACTCGAATGGGTCCTCGAGTTCGCGGATTTTTGGCCCGTAATACTGGCTGAGCGCCACCGCCGGCACGCCCTGGAGCGCCGCCTCCATGGCCCCGCCCACGGTGCCGGAATAGACCGCGTTCTCGGCGGCGTTGTTGCCGCGATTGACGCCCGACAGCACAAGATCGGGGCGGGCATCCTTCATCACGTCGTGCAGCCCCGCGAGCACGCAATCGGCAGGGCTGCCCTCGGCGGCAAACCGGCGCTCGGCCATCTGCGAGATCATCATGGGCCGCGTGTAGGAGATGCAGTGCCCGACCCCCGACTGCTCGAACGCCGGGGCCACGGTCCAGACCTCGCCCCCGTCCCCGGCGAGCGCGGTGGCAATCTCATCCAGCACGGCAAGCCCAGGCGCGTTGATGCCGTCGTCGTTGGTAATAAGAATGCGCATGTCGCCCGCCCTGTCCGCTGCTTGCCCTGTCCTGCGGCCTGTCTAACGCCTGCGCCGCGCGGCAACAAGCGGCCAGCGACGCTCAGCCGAGCGATGCCAGCAGGCGCGCCGCCTCGTCCCGGGGATGGGCGAGCGTCTCGCGGTCTTCGCCGGGGAAAAAGCGCGCGCGCGTCGCCGTGGCCATCGGTGCGGGCGCGAGGATATGAACGCGGGGGCCGGTCCGGGCAGTTTCGGCCTGCCAGCTTCGGGCGAGCGCGATCTGCGCCGCCTTGGTCGCCCCGTAGGCACCGAAGAATTTCTCGCCCGCGCGCGGATCGTCGAGGAACACCGCCTGTCCCTCGAGGCCCAAAAGTGGCGCGACATAGGGGATGAGAATGCCCGTGGCGCTGACATTGGTGGCGATGGAGCGCTCGAGGTCGCGCGCATCTACATGGTCGGCGGGGCTGAGGGGCGCTGCGTGAACGGCGGTGTGTATCCAAAGTGCCAACTGTCCCCAGCGGTCGTGGATCGAGCGGCAAAGCTGTGCCATCGCGTCGCGCGTGGTGATGTCCATGGGCGCGAGCGTGGCCTGTCCGCCAGCAGCGCGGATACGGTCGTCAAGCTCCTCGAGCCCGCCCACAGTGCGCGCCACGGCAACCACGTGATGGGTGGGGGCAAGCGCCTCGGCCATCGCGGCCCCAAGGCCCCGGGACGCGCCGGTGACGAGGGCGATCGGGAAATCATGCAGGTCTGTCATAAACGCCAAATCCCACTCTCGCGTGATCGGATCAAGGACAATCGCTTGACTTTTGACGCAGTGCGGCGAAAAAGTCGGTCCGGGACGGAAACAGGAGGGACGCGTGATGCGCGCACAAACACTGACGCAGGCCGTGATCGGCCACGAGGGCCTTGTACGCAAGGCGGGTCTGGTTCTGGGAGGATCGCTCTTCATCGCGCTGGCGGCGCAAGTGAGCGTGCCGTTCTTTCCGGTGCCGCTGACGCTCCAGACACTGGCGATCCTGGTCGTCGGGCTGACCTTCGGCTCGCGGCTCGGGGCGGCGGCGCTGCTGGCCTATCTCGCCGAGGGGGCGATGGGGCTGCCGGTCTTTGCGAACGGCATGAACGGTGCGGCGCTGGTCGGGCCGACCGCCGGGTTCCTCTATGGCTTTGTCGGTATGGCGTGGCTTGCTGGCCTCGCGGTCGAGCGCGGGCTCGCGCGCGGGGTGGTGAGCACCGCGATTTGCGGCGTCGCGATCTCGGCGCTGCTCTACCTGCCCGGGCTCGCCTGGCCTGCCGCGGTGATGGGCAAGACCATGCCGGAACTGTGGACCTACTGGATGAGCCCATTCTTGCTGGGTGACGCGGTCAAGGCCGTGCTCGCGGCGATGGTCGTCTGGGGTGGCTGGAAGGCGCTGTCGGCACGCGGCTGAGCTTGCGGTTAAAACCGATACTCAGGCCGCACCCGGGCAACCGGGGGCGGCCTTTTCATTTGGCCTCATGAAGGCGGGCGAGGGCTGCCTCGCACAGCCCAAGCTCCAGCCACTGGCAACCGGCACAGAGCTTGCACAGATCGCCGGGGGCAACTGCACGCCTGATGAGATCCTGCGCCTCGCCCCATGTCAGCCGCGAACCCGCGCGCAGCCCGAGCGCCGCCGCGTGACGCGTGTCGAGCGCTACGATCTTCTCCTGGCTGACGCAGAGCGCGCCGCGCCGCTTGGGGCAGGGGGCGCATATATCATCCGCCGCGCCCGCCACCTCGATCACCGTCTCGTCGCCACCCGGCGCGCGCAACCCGTCGCGCACGATCCGCGTCATGTTGGCGGTGAACGCGTCGGAATAGCCCGCGCCGGCAAAGCCGAGGGCACAGAGAAAGTGGTGCGGACGAAAGTATAGGGCAGGCCGTGTCATGCCCGTTTTTTGCGCGACGAAGGACAGGACGTCAAATCCCGGGCAGGGCGAGGCGCTCGGTCGTGCGTCCGCGGGCGAGAATCAGCACCCCGTCGCCGATCGCCGCCACGGTGCCCCCGTCAATGCGGTCGCCGCTGGTCACGGTCTCGACGCGCCCACCGACGCGCAACAGGGCCCGCGCGCTGCCGGGGCCGTGCATCGTACCCAGAAGGATCAGACGCTCATGGGGCAACGCGCTCTTCTGCGTGGCCGCGGCGAGGGTTGTCGCGGGGCTCTCTGTCTGGTCTGTCATGATGGTCCTGTGATCCGTCTACGGACCCGCGCCCTACGCCTGTCGACACGCGTGCGAAAGCGGAATTCTGCGCTGCGGCAGAATTCTGCCTGCTGCGAGGGCCTATTCGGCGGCCTTCAGCTCAAAGCCCTTCTCGATCATGTCCGTCGGTGCCACCGGGTAGTCGCCCGAGAAGCAGGCATCGCAGTATTGCGGACATGCGGCGTCGCGCCCACCCGCCTCGCCGACGGCGCGGTAGAGCCCGTCGAGAGAGATGAAGCGGATGCTGTCCACGTTGAGATGCTCGCGCATCTCGTCCTCGGACATGGTCGCGGCCAGCAGTTTCTCGCGCTGCGGCGTGTCCACGCCATAGAAACACGGCCATGCCGTGGGCGGGCTGGCGATACGGAAATGCACCTCGGCTGCCCCGGCATCAAGGATCATTTCCTTGATCTTGCGGCTGGTGGTGCCGCGCACAACGCTGTCATCGACGAGGATCACCCGCTTGCCCTCGATGAGGGCGCGGTTGACGTTAAGCTTGAGGCGCACACCCATGTTGCGGATCTGCTCGGTCGGCTCGATGAAGGTGCGGCCCATATACTGGTTGCGAATGATCCCCATGGCAAAGGGAATACCCGATTCCTGGCTGTAGCCAATGGCCGCAGGCGTGCCGCTATCGGGCACAGGACAGACGAGATCGGCCTCTACCGGGGCCTCGCGCGCCAATTCCACCCCGATCTGGTGACGCGTCTCGTAGACCGAGCGACCGCCGATGATCGAGTCGGGGCGTGAGAAATAGACATGCTCGAACACGCAGAACCGCGGTTTCTGGCGACGGAAGGGGAAATGGCTCTCGACCTCGCCGGTTGCGGAGATGACAACCATCTCTCCCGGCGCGATCTCGCGCACAAAGCGCGCGCCAATGATGTCGAACGCGCAGGTCTCGGAACTGAGTACCCAGCCTTCGCCCAACTGGCCCAGCACCAGCGGGCGAACGCCCAGCGGGTCGCGCACGCCCATGAGCTTGGAGCGGGTCATCGCCACCACCGAGAACGCCCCCTCGACCCGGCGCAGCGCATCCTCCATCCGCTCGGGGATATTGCGTTGCAGCGAGCGGGCCATCAGATGGATGATGCATTCGCTGTCCGAGCCGGATTGGAAGATCGAGCCGCGCTCGATCAGCTCGCGGCGCAGCGCGTCGGCATTGGTGATGTTGCCGTTATGGGCAATCGCCGCGCCACCCATCGAGAATTCGCCAAAAAAGGGTTGCACGTCGCGGATCGCCGCGCCTTTGGAACCGGCGGTGGAATAACGCACATGGCCGATGGCCAGCGGCCCCGGCAGCGCCTCCATGAGCGACTGGCGGGTGAAATTGTCGCGCACATAGCCGAAGCGACGAACCGAGTTGAAGCCAAGCTCTGGGTCGTGGCTGACGATGCCGCCCGCCTCCTGACCGCGGTGTTGCAATGCGTGCAACCCGAGCGCCACGAAGTTAGCGGCGTCAGTCAGGCCGATTACGCCGTAAACCCCGCATTCTTCGCGCAGCTTGTCGTCGTCGAACGGGTGGGCGGGAGGCATAGGTGCGGACGTGGACAAGGGCAGCTCCGAATCCGTGGATGTCGCTTGGCCCACCTCATACGCGGTTGGCCGGGTCATGTCACGAAACTATCACGAAAGGATCCTGATCGGCGCGCGGTCGAAGCGGCGTAGCTCGTTTCAGGGCGCGTCGCAATTGCCGACGAGCTGCTCGTACTGCGTGGTGATCCATCCCAGCGCCTGCTCGGGCTTTTGCGCGGCCACGGTATCGGTCAGTTGCGAGAACACCTGCGCCGATCGACTGTTGTCGATGATGGCGATGGATTGGGAGGAAATCACCGTCTCGTATACGAAATAGGCGATGGCAATGAGCAGCACCCCGCGCGCCACACCAAAGACGAAGCCCACCCCCTGATCGAGGCCGCCGAGTACTGAACGCTGCACCAGCGAGGAAAACAGCGGCGTGATGAGCGATGCGATGATGAGCGCCAAGGCAAAGACCACGGCAAACGCACCGATCATCGACAATTCGCAACTGTCGGCGATGAACTCGCCCACAACCGGCACTTCCTTGACCAGCGGTTCTACCTGCGGCGCAAAGACGAAGGCAACGATCCCTGCCGCCACCCAGCCCGCGATGGCTAGTGCTTCGCGCACGAAACCCCGCGAATAGGCGAGAAGCGCCGAGAGCACGATAAAGAGGGCAACGACCCCGTCGATGATGGTGAAACCGTCCATGCCTCGTCCTGTTCCTGCTGGCGCCTACCCTGCGCCGAAAACATCACCCACGAACGCGGTCAGATCACCCATCCGGGTCAGGCTGAGGCCGCTCTGGCCGCCGGTCTTGTCGTCCGACGGAAGGATTGCAGACGTGAAACCAAGTTTTCGCGCCTCTTTCAACCTGTTTTCGGTCTGGCCCACCGGGCGCAGCGCACCCGAGAGGCTTATTTCGCCGAATATTACCGTCTCGGGCGGTAGGGCCACATCTTCTCGCGCGCTGAGCAACGCGGCGGCGACAGCGAGATCGGCGGCTGGCTCGGAGATGCGCAAGCCCCCCGCCACGTTGAGATAGACATCGAGCCCGGCGAACGGGATGGCGCATCGCGCCTCGAGCACCGCGAGGACCATGGCAAGCCGGGCGCCGTCCCATCCTACCACCGCGCGGCGGGGTTGGGCGTGGGGCGTGGGGGCCACCAGCGCCTGCACCTCGACCAGCAGGGGCCGCGTGCCCTCGATCCCGGCGAACACCACCGAGCCGGGGGCCGGCGCGCCGCGCCCGGCGAGAAACAGCGCCGAGGGGTTGGCGACCTCGGCAAGCCCCGCGCCCGTCATCTCGAACACGCCGATTTCGTCGGCCGGACCAAAGCGGTTCTTGACCGAGCGCAGGATACGGAACTGATGCCCGCGCTCGCCCTCGAAATACAGCACGCAATCGACCATGTGCTCGACCACGCGAGGGCCTGCGATCTGGCCGTCCTTGGTGACGTGGCCGACGAGGATGACACTCGCGCCCCGCCGCTTGGCAAAGCTCGTGAGCTCATGCGCGGCGGCGCGCACCTGCGCGACGCTGCCAGGGGCCGACTCGATCGTGTCCGACCACATGGTCTGGATCGAATCGATGATCACGAGGTCGGGACGCTCGGTGTCGAGCGTGGTGAGGATGTCGCGCAGGCTGGTGGCGGCGGCGAGCCGCACCGGCGCGCTTTCCAGCCCCAACCGCTGGGCGCGCATCCGCACCTGTGCGCTGGCCTCCTCGCCCGAGACGTAGAGTGTCGATAGCCCCGCGCAGGCAAAGCGCGCGGCGGCCTGCAACAGTAGCGTGGACTTGCCGATACCGGGATCGCCGCCGACCAGCACCGCGCTCGACGGCACAAGGCCCCCGCCCAACACGCGGTCGAGCTCGGCCATCCCCGAGCAGGTGCGCGGCGGCGGAGCCTCCTCTGTTGCCAGATCGCTGAGCGCGAGCGCCGCACCGCGCCGCGCCCCGAGGCTCCGGCCTGCCGGTCCCGCCGACAGGGGCGACTCCTCGGCGACGGAGTTCCACGCGCCGCAGGCATCGCAGCGCCCCGACCAGCGTGCGTGGCTAGCGCCACAGGCCGTGCAGGTGAATGTGGTGGAAGGTTTGGCCATGCACGATCACATGCCCCACCCCGCGCGGCCCGTCAAACGCGAAACGCGGGGGCAGGGTGCTATTCCGCGGCCTTGCGGGGGATATCGATGACGGTGCCGTCGGCGCGCAACACCTCCTCGATGCCAAGCTCTGGCAGCACCGCCAGAAGATCCTCGCGCAACCGGGCAAGCTGGCTCGCCGCGACGCTCTCTTCAAGCTCGACCTCGTGCGCCCAGTGGCGCAATTCCTGAGAGACAGCCTTGGCACGCTCGATCCGGTCGTTGAACGCGGCCACCTCTTCCTGCCGCTGGTGCAGGAACTGGCGCGCGCGTGCCACCTTTTCCTCGGAATAGACATCGGCAAGCTCCTGGCTGATATGCGACATCTGTGCCGCGACCTCCAGAAGTCCGGGCTCCAGCCCGCCGAGATCAGGATGTTCACGCAGCCAAGCCAACCGCTCACGCACCGCGTCGAACTCCGAGGACAGGTGAAACACGCCCTCGCGGTCGGCGGCATGGGCGGCGTGATAGGCGCGGGCGATGTCCTGCATCCCGATATCAAAGCGGCGATGCGAGGTCTCCAGCGCCATGATCCGGGCATTCGATGGCAGGTAGAAACACAAAAGCACCGCCAGGACCGTCACGCCGATCTGAGCAATGTGCCCGGCGTTGGCGTAGGTTTCGCCGCCGAACGTGACCTCGAATTCCAGCCACGGCAGAGCACCGACGGCAGCGGCGGTGGTGGCCGCCACGAGCGCCAGGGCAGACAGGACGAGAATGATTGCAGCAAGCCGCTGGAACAGGGCCCCAATTAGGGCGAGGACGGATTTTACCTGCGTAAACATGGCTTCCCCCCGATGAAAAGACCAAGTCCAATATAGGCAAGTTTACGCCGATTACTCCGTTCTCAAAGTGATAATTCGCTCAACCGGCGGTCAAGTCGTGGAGATTGGCTCGTGAGCAACGCCTGCGTGCACCGCGTTTAGGGCCGCATGATCGAGCGGCGCGGCTCGAGCGTGAGCGCTTCGGGCCAGCCGAAGAAAAGCTCGATCCCGGCCAAGGCGAGGCCAATGCCGATGACGATGAGCCACAGCCGCACCGTGCGCGGCCCCGGCGGACGGCGTGCCCATCGCGCCATCCGCAAGAGCCAGTTTATGTTCATGGGTCGGTGAACCGCACGGCACCGATATGGGGCAGGTTGCGGTTGCGCTGCGCAAAGTCGATACCGTAGCCCACGACGAATTCGTCGGGGATCTCGAAGCCGATCCAATCGGCCCGTATATCCGCCTCCCGCCGCGACGGCTTGTCGAGCAGCGCAATGGTCTTGAGGCGCGCGGGCTTGCGGCTTTTCAGAAGGTTGAGCACGTGGGCGAGCGTGTGCCCAGTATCTACGATATCCTCGACCACCAGCACATCTCGCCCCGCGATATCGCCACGCAGATCCTTGAGAATGCGCACCTCGCGGCTCGATTCCATGGCGTTGCCGTAAGACGAGGTTTCCACGAAATCCACCTCCACGGGCAGATCGAGTTCGCGCACTAGGTCGGCGATGAAGATGAATGAGCCGCGCAACAGCCCCACCACCACGAGCTTTTCCGTCCCGGCGAATTCCGCCTCGATCTCCTCCGACAGCGCCTCGATGCGGGCGGCGATGCGCTTCGCAGAAATGAGCGTGTCGATCACGTAGCTGCGCTGCGGCATGTCTTCCCCTTGAAAATCCGCGCCCAGTCTAGGAGAAACCGCGCCACTGTCACGGGAAAACCGGGGGGCGCGATGCCGTCACATTCCGAAACGCGCCACCTGCCTTACACGGCAGACCAAATGTATGCGCTGGTCGCTGACGTGGCACGCTACCCGGAGTTCCTGCCGTGGACAGCGGCGGCGCGGGTGCGCAAGGTGACGCCGCAGGCGGACGGCTCAGAGGTGATGGAGGCCGATCTCGTCATCAGCTTCAAGGTGTTCCGCGAGCGATTCGGCAGTCGCGTGGTGCTATGGCCCGATGACAAGCGGATCGAGACCGAGTATCTCGACGGTCCGTTCCGGCACATGCGCTCGAATTGGTCCTTTGCCGAGGCCGAGGGCGGCTGCGAGGTCAGTTTCGACGTGGATTTCGCGTTCAAGAACAGATTTTTGCAATCCGCGGCCGAGATGTTCTTTCACGAGGCGATGAAGCGGATCGTGCGCGCCTTCGAGGTCCGCGCGCAGGCGCTCTACGGTTGAGCGCGGGCCGCGTGCCGCCCGCGCCCCAGCCGCCCTAGCTTGTCATGTCATAGGCCCTTTCGCCATGCACGCTCAGGTCGAGGCCGTTGGTCTCCGTTTCCGCATCGACGCGCAGCGGGGTGATCACACCCACGACCTTGATCAGGGCATAGGTCACCACGGCGGTGAATACGCCGACAATGGCAAGCGATCCCAGTTGCGCGGCCCAGCTTCCGGCGCCAAAGACCGCGATCATCACCGAGCCGAAGATGCCGCCGACGCCATGCACGGCAAAGACATCGAGCGTGTCGTCGATGTTCAGCCTGTCGCGGATCAGGTTGACCGCCTCCTGGCAGAGGATACCGGCCACGGCACCGATGATCAGCGCCTCGACCGGCCCGACAAAGCCACTGGCGGGCGTGATCGAGGCCAGCCCCGCGATTGTGCCGGTGACCATGCCCACAAGAGACGCGCGCCCGAACTTGATCTTTTCCCACAACGCCCATGAAAGCGATGCTGCGGCCGCCGAGATATGCGTGACGGTAAGGGCCATCGCCGCGCCACCATCGGCAGCAAGCTGCGAGCCACCATTGAAGCCGAACCAGCCCACCCAGAGCATCGCGGCCCCAACCATGACAAGGCCGGGACTGTGCGGTGGGGTGGTGCGGTTTCTGCGCGGCCCGAGCGTGATGGCGAGGATCAACGCGGCCAGGCCTGCGGTTTCGTGCACCACGATGCCACCGGCAAAATCCCGGACACCCGTGGCGCCGAAAATCCCACCATCCGCCAGGAACCCGCCGCCCCATACCCAGTGCACCACGGGCGCATAGCACAGCAGCATCCAGAGCGCCGAAAACAGCAGAACGAAGCCGAAACCGATGCGCTCGACATAGGCGCCCACGATCAGTGCCGGGGTGATGATCGCGAATGTCATCTGGAACATGAAGAACAGAACCTCGGGCAGGGTGCCCGAGAGGCTGTCAGCGGTGATGCCGCGCAGCAGCGCCTTGCCCGCGCCGCCCCAGATGGCGTTACCCTCGCCAAACGCGATCGAGTAACCCGCCACGAACCACAGAACGCTCATCAGACAGGCAATCGCGTAGCACTGCATGAAGACGCTGAGCACATTCCGGGCACGAACGAGACCGCCATAGAACAATGCCAGCCCCGGAAGAGTCATGAACAGCACAAGCGCCGTCGCGACGATAATCCAAGCAGTATCCGCTGCGTTCATTGGAAAATATCCCCATCCCATTTGCGTCGGATGTGGTGAAGCGCAGTCCGCTCGAGGAAAAAAGCGGCAATGTCATGGTAGCGCGATCAATTCACGGGCAAATTGCAAATTGGCGCTAATTTATGCAGAAATTTTACCGTCTGCGGTGACAAGAGGCAAAAAATCAACGCAGGCTTTCGGCCAGCAAGACCAGCGCGTGATCACGCGACAGGCGGCGGACCTCGGCGCGGCCCTGCGGTCCAAACTCCCGCGTCTCGGCCTGCGTCGGGTGGCCAGCCATGGCCAGCCCGAAGCAAACCCGACCTTCAGGTTTGTGCTCCGAACCTCCAGGTCCGGCGATGCCGGTGATCGCCACGGCAAGCTGCGCGCCGCTATGGGCGAGCGCGCCCTCGGCCATCTCGCGGGCGACCTCCTCGGATACGGCACCGTGGGCGGCGAGCGTGCCGGGTGAGACGCCCAGCATTTCGATCTTGGCGGCGTTGGAATAGGTGACGAAGCCGCGCTCCACCACCGCCGAAGAGCCCGCCACGTCCGTCAGCGCCACCGCTACCATGCCGCCAGTGCAGCTCTCGGCGGTGGCGATCATTACGCCACGTTCCCGCGCTATATCAAGAATTTGCGCGGCAATCTTCATGCGAATATCCCGTGCGCGACCCATGCCCCCAGTATCACGCAGAGCGCCGCCGCAAGGCCTGCGAGGATGTCGTCGAGCATCACACCCAGCGCATCGCCGCGCCGGTCGGCCCAGCCGATCGGACCCGGCTTCCAGATGTCGAACAGGCGAAAGGCCACGAAGGCCACCACCCAGCCTGGCCACAGCGCGGTCACCGCTACACCAGCATGGGCCGCGCCGACCGAGACGGGCAGGAGGGCGAGCCATTGGCCCGCCACCTCGTCGATCACGATCTCGGAAGGGTCGTGATCGTCTTTTCCTTGTGTTTCCAACGCGGTGGCCCACCATCCCGATACGAAGGCGACGAGAACGCCCAGCGCGAGCAACACCGGCCCGCCCAGCACGTGCAGCGCCCACGCCATCGGTAGAGCCGCCAGCGAGCCCCACGTGCCGGGGGCGGGGCGCAGGTGGCCGACATAGAGAAAGGTGGCAATGAGATGGGTCATGCGGGGCCTTTCATCAGCATGACGGCGGCCTGCGCGGCGATCCCTTCGCCGCGCCCGGTGAAGCCCAGCCGTTCGGTTGTCGTGGCCTTGACCGAGACGCGGTCAGGGGCCACGCCGGTCATCCCCGCGATGGCCGCGCGCATGACCCGCGCATGGGGGCCGATCTTGGGATGTTCACAGATTAGGGTTACGTCCATGTTGTTGATCCTGAACCCCTTGTCGGCAGCGAGCCTCGCCGCGTGGCGCAGGAAGACATGGCTTTCGGTGCCTTTCCATTGCGGGTCGGAGGGCGGAAAATGCCGCCCGATATCGCCCTCGGCGAGCGCGCCGTAGATTGCGTCGGTGAGCGCGTGCAACCCGACATCGGCATCGGAATGGCCCTGCAACCCGCGCTCGTGCGGCACGGCCACGCCGCAGAGCATGACATGATCCCCCGGCCCGAAGCGATGCACGTCAAAGCCTGTGCCAACGCGAATATCCATCGCAGCCCCCAATATCCGGTCCGCCCGCGCGAAATCCTCCGCGTGGGTGATCTTGAGATTGTCCGCATCGCCCGGTGTGATCGTCACTGGCAGCCCAGCGGCGCGGGCCACGGCGACATCGTCGGCGGCGGTGCCGTCATGGGCGCGGTGCGCGGCGAGGATGGCCGCGAAATCAAACCCCTGTGGCGTCTGCGCCGCATATAGCCCGGTTCGGTCCTGCGTGCCCGTCACATAGCCTTCCGCGCCGATCCAGAGCGCATCGGTCACGGGCAGTGCCGGGGCGGCGGCGGGTGCGCCCGCGTCGAGCGCGGCGATCACCCCCTCGATCACCCCGCGCGGCGGCGTGGCGCGGGCGGCGTCGTGGATCAGTACATGGCGCGGCATGATTCCGTGCGCCGCGAGGTTCTCTAGCCCCGCGCGCACCGAGGCGGCACGGGTGGCCCCGCCGGGCACGGCCTCGACGCCTGCGGGCGCGCGTTCCATGTCGTCAGGGTGCAGCACAAGGACGACACGCGCGACATGGGGGGTGAGCGCGGCCAGCGTCCAATCGACCACGCGGCGGCCCGCGAGCGGCTGCCATTGCTTGGGCAGGTCCCCGCCCGCGCGGGTGCCGCGGCCTGCGGCGACGATGAGGGCGGCGCGTGTCATGGCATCTTGATTACGTCGCGCCAAGCGCAAGCGCAATGGCGACGTAACTGCCCATTTAATAGGCACTCCCTCGGGCAAGATGGCCAAATCTCCCCTTGCCACGTTGTGCAAGCCGGGGCAGGCGGCTACAAGAGAGGCGTTGCACAGGGATTGGGCAAAGATGTTCTCACTAGCCGACAGAGTGATCGCACCGCCGGTGCTGCTGGCGCCGATGGCGGGAATCACGGACCTGCCGTTCCGCGACCTGGTGAGCGGCTTTGGCGCGGGCCTGGTGGTGAGCGAGATGATCGCCAGTCGCGAAATGCTGTCGGCGCGGCCCGGTGTGCGCGAAAAGGCCGAGCTGGGTCTTGGCGCCGCCGATACCTCGGTGCAGATCGCGGGCTGCGAGGCCGGACCAATGGCCGAGACGGCGCGGATGCTGGCGGGCGAGGGGGCGCGGATCATCGACATCAACATGGGCTGTCCGGCCAAGAAGGTGACGCGGGCGCGCGGCGCCGGCGCTTCCGGATCGGCACTGATGCGCGACCCCGAGCACGCGCTCCGGCTGGTCGAGGCGGTGGTAGATGCTGTTGACGTGCCGGTGACACTCAAAATGCGGCTGGGCTGGGATCACGTGAGCCTCAACGCGCCGCAGATCGCCGTGCGCGCCGAGGCGGCGGGGGTGTCGATGATCGTGGTGCACGGGCGGACGCGGTGCCAGTTCTACAAGGGCCATGCCGACTGGGCGGCGGTGCGCGCGGTCACGCGCGCGGTCAGCGTGCCGGTGGTGGTCAACGGTGATATCGTGGACAGCGCCTCGGCGCGCGCGGCGCTGAGGCTGAGCGGCGCGGACGGGGTGATGATCGGACGGGGCGCGCAAGGCAAGCCCTGGCTGCTGGCGCAGGTGGCGGCGGAACTCTGGGGCGCGAAGGCACCGGCGGTGCCACAAGGCGACGCGCTGGCGGAGATGATGGCCGCGCATCACGACGCGATGCTGTCCTTCTACGGGCGCGAGTTGGGCGGGCGCGTGGCACGCAAGCACCTGGGCTGGTACATGGACCACGCCGGCACGCCGCAAGTCCTGCGCCGCCAGGTTTTGACCGCCGCCCCGGACGCGGTGGCGCGGCTCCTGCCAGAGGCCATCGGCTTGCGGTGCGCGGCATGAGCACGGACACCGCAGAGGAGCCGCTCTGGGCGTCGCTGCCGGTTCCCGCACTGGTGGTCGATGCCGACGACCGGATCGTGCGGATCAATCCGGCGGCGGAGGGCTTCATGCTGGTGTCGCAGCGCGCCGTGGCGGGCGAGCCGATATGGGACCGGCTGGCCGTCGATGCGCCGCTGGAGGAAGCGTTCGAGCGCGCACGGGCCAGTGGCGCACCGCTTTTCGTCAACGATGTCGATATTGGCACCGGGGCGCGCGCGCCGATGCTGTGCAACCTGCAGGTCGCGCCGCTGGCGGGCGCACCGGGGCAGATGCTGATCCTGCTCGCCCCGCGTGAGCTTGCCGGGCGGATGGCGCAGAAAAGCGGCGTAAAGGCCGCCGCACGCTCGGCCATCGGCATGGCCGAGATGCTGGCCCACGAGATCAAGAACCCGCTGGCGGGGATCACCGGCGCGGCGCAGCTTCTGTCGATGAATGCAAGCGCGGCGGATCGCGAACTGACCGATCTCATCGTCGGCGAGAGCCGCCGCATCGTCGGACTGCTGGACCGGGTCGAGCAATTCGGAAATGTCACGCGCCCGGTGCTGCGGCGGGTGAACCTGCACGATGTGCTCGACCGCGCGCGGCGCTCCGCGATGGTGGGGTTCGCGGCGGGGATGCGCTTTGTCGAGGAATACGACCCCTCGCTGCCGCACGCGCTCGGCGATGGTGATCAGCTTTTGCAGGTGGTGCTCAACCTGCTGAAAAACGCGGCCGAGGCGGCACCGGACGGCAAGGGAACGATCCGGCTGCACACCTATTACGACGGTGCGCTGCGGGTGCGGCGCAACGACGGAGCGGGGCTGGCGCTACCACTGCAGATCGAGATCATCGACGACGGCCCCGGCCTGCCGCCCGACATCGCCGAGGAGATTTTCGAGCCCTTCGTCTCGGGCCGGGAGAACGGCACTGGCCTGGGGTTGGCGCTGGCGGCCAAGATCATCTCGGAGCATGGCGGCTGGATCTCCGTCAGTTCGGTTCCAGGCCGCACCGTGTTCCGCATATCGTTGCAACGCGCCGATGCGCAGGAAGAGGGAGACTGACCCATGGACGGCACGGTCCTGGTCGCCGATGACGACCGCACGATCCGCACGGTTCTGACGCAGGCGCTGACGCGGGCGGGCTGCCGGGTGCACGCCACCTCGAGCCTGACAACGCTGATGCGCTGGGTCGGTGAGGGACGTGGCGACGTGGTGATCTCGGATGTGGTGATGCCCGACGGAAACGGGTTGGAGATGCTGCCCAAGATCGCCGAGGACCGGCCCGGCCTGCCGGTGATCGTGATCTCGGCGCAGAACACCATCATGACCGCGATCAAGGCCGCCGAAGCAGACGCGTTCGACTACCTGCCAAAACCGTTCGACCTGCCCGACCTGATGAAGCGTACCGCGCGGGCGCTCGAGGCGCGCGAGCGGGCACCGGCGACGGCCCGCCAAGACGAACGGCCCGAGGAACTGCCGCTGGTAGGGCGCAGCCCGGCGATGCAGCGGCTCTACAAGGTGGTGGCGCAGGTCATGCACAGCGATCTGCCAGTGATGATTTGCGGTGAATCGGGCACCGGAAAGTCGCTGGTGGCGCACGCAATCCACGATTATTCTGATCGGCGCACACTGCCGTTGGTCACGGTGACGGCACCGGACCTGCACGATCTCGATGGGCCGTCGCAGGTGATGGCGCGCGTGCGCGGCGGCACGCTGGTGCTCGACGAGGTGAGCGATCTGCCGCAGGAGGCGCAGGGACGCGTAGTGCGGATGATGGACGCACCCGGCGAGCACGCACCGCGCTTCATGGCCACCAGCCGCATCTCGCCCGCCACCGCGCTCGAGGAGGGACGACTGCGCGAGGACCTGTATTACCGGCTGAGCGGGGTGACGATCGAGGTGCCATCCTTGCGCGACCGGATCGAGGATATCGAGCTGCTTGCCGGTCATTTCCTGGGCCGCGACCTCCGACCCGGCCAGCCCGAGCGGCATTTTTCCGAGGACGCGCTGGAGATGATGCGTGCCTACAGCTGGCCGGGCAATGTCCGCCAGCTCGAGAACGCAGTGCGCCGGATCGCGCTCACCGCCCAGACCGAGGAGATCGGCCGCGCCGAGATCGCCGCCATCCTCGGCAACCAGCCGCGCGCCGAGCCGGTGATGCAACCGGGCCGCAGCGAGACGCTGACCGGCGCGGTCACGGCGCATCTGCGGCGATATTTCGACCTGCACGGCGCCGACCTGCCGCCCCCTGGGCTGCACGGCCGGATCCTGCGCGAGATCGAGGCACCGCTCATCGAGATCGCGCTCGAGGCCACCGGCGGCAACCAGATCCGCTGCGCCGAGCTATTGGGGATCAATCGCAATACCCTGCGCAAGAAGATCACCGATCTGGATATTCGCGTGACTCGCCGCCGCAAGTTGATGTAAACCTGCAACAGCACTGTGACGATCAGGGCGCACACTCGGCCTCGCCCCTAGGTTTCGTGGTGAGCGTGGCTGCGCCCACTGTATGATGGGAGAGGATCGTGGCGCTGGCGACACGCGGATTGCGCGCGGGCAGGCGCGGCTGGCTCGGGCCACGCCGGTTGCGGAAGTTACGCAACTGGGGGGCGTTCGGTCTCGTTCTTACCGGCCCGGCGCTGGCGGTGCTGACCTACATGGTGATGGGCCCGCTCGACCGCGGCAGCGGGTCGGGGGCGCTGCGGCTGGTGCTGCTGGCCGACATGATCTACGTGCTGATCGTCGCCGGGCTGGTGCTGCAACGGGTAGCGCGGATGATCGCGGCACGGCGATCGCGCTCGGCGGGATCGAAGCTGCACCTGCGTTTGACCGGCGTGTTCGCAGTGATGGCGATCCTGCCGACAGTGGCGGTGGCGGTGTTCGCGATGCTGTCGATCAACATGGGGCTGGAGGCGTGGTTTTCCGAGCGGGTGGGCCGCGTCGTGGACAGCTCGGTCGCCGCCGCCAAGGCCTACGAGGACGAACACCGCCGCGACCTGCTGGCCGATGCGCGGGTGCTCAAACGGGTGATCGACGGCACGCGCCGCGCCTCGGTCTTCATGAGCGATGGCGATATCCGGCAGGTACTGTCCTCGGGCCAGCGCGAGATCCAGCGCGGCCTCAAGGAAGCGTTCGTGATCGACGGCACCGGCGAGATCCGCGCCCGCGGCGAGCGCTCCTACCTGTTCGACTACGAGGAGCCGACCGCGGACCAGATCGCGCAGGCGCGCGAGCAGGGTGCGCTGGTGATCCGCGACTGGGATAATAACGAGTTCCGCGCGCTTCTACCGCTCGCCGCCTTTGCCAACCGTTTGCTCTATGTGAGCCGCACGGTGGATGGCGACATCCTCAGCCTACTCGACGAGACGCAGGAGACGGCGGCATTTTACAATCAACGCGAGAGCGAGCGGGGGCGGGTGCTGTTCGAGTTCGGGATGGTCTATTTCGGCTTCGCGCTCATTCTCATGTTGGCCGCGATCTGGCTGGGCATGTGGTTCGCCGAGCGGCTGTCGCGGCCCGTCGGGCGGTTAACCTCGGCGGCGCAACGGGTGGGCGAGGGCGACCTCGACACGCAGGTGCGCGAGGAGGCGGGCGATGACGAAATCGCCGAGTTGGGGCGCTATTTCAACCAGATGACCCGCCAACTCAAGGGCCAGCGCGACCGGCTTCTGGCCAACACGCGGCAAATTGAGCAGCGGCGGCGGCTGTTTGATTCGGTGCTTGGCTCGGTGTCGTCGGGCGTGGTCGGGCTCGATGCGCAGGGGCGTGTGACCTTCGTCAACCGCGCCGCCGAGCGGCTGCTCGACTGGCGCGAGGACCAGCAATCGCTGGCGTTGGCGGCAGCGGTGCCGGAATTCGGGGCGCTGTTTGCGCGGCTCAGGCAGAGCCACGGCGGCTTCGTCCAGGAGGAAATCGCGGTGACACGCGGGCGGCGGCAGGAGAACCTCCTGGTGCGCATGTCCACCCGGACGGGCGAAAGTGGACGGCGCGAGGGCTATGTGGTGGCCTTCGATGACGTGACCGAGCTGGTGACGGCGCAGCGCATGGCCGCCTGGGGCGACGTGGCGCGGCGTATTGCTCACGAGATAAAGAACCCGCTCACGCCCATCTCGCTCAGCGCCGAGCGCATCAAGCGCAAGTTTGCCCGGCAGTTGCCCGCGGAGGAGGCGGCCAAGCTGGAGGAGCTGACCGACGTGGTGGTGCGACAGACCGCCGACCTGCGGCGCATTGTCGACGAGTTCTCGAAATTCGCGCGGATGCCACAACCCAAGACACGGGTCGAAAGCCTGTCCAAGGTGCTGCGCGAAGCGGTCATGCTGCAGGAAACCGGCCAGCCTGACACGCACTTCGATCTGGCGCTAAGTGACGACGAGCTGATGGCCGAGATCGACGCGGCGATGATCGGGCAGGCGCTGACCAACCTCATCAAGAACGCGGGCGAGGCGATCGAGAGTCTGCGCGAGGCGGGTGCGCCCGAAGGGCATGTGCCGACCATCCGCGTCGAAAGCCGGGTAGAGGATGGCGTGGCGGTAATCGCCATTTCCGACAACGGGATCGGCTTGCCGCAGGACAGCGCCCGGCTGTTCGAGCCTTACGTGACCACGCGCGAGAAAGGCACCGGGCTGGGCCTGCCGATCGTCAAGAAAATCATCGAAGAGCATGGCGGCACGCTGGTGCTGGAGGATGCCGACGCTTTCGTCCCGGGCGCACATATCGGGGCGCGGGCGGTGGTGCGCATGCCGCTGCACAGCAGCGAACAGACAAATGAAAGGGCCCCTGCGGCCGAGTGAGGATGGTATGAGCGACATTCTGATCGTCGATGACGAGCGCGACATTCGCGAGGTGATCTCCGATATTCTCGGGGATGAGGGCTTTGATACCCGCCTCGCCGCCAATTCCGACGAGGCGATGGCGGCGATCCGCTCCGATCCGCCGGGCCTGTTGATCCTCGATATCTGGCTCAAGGACAGCCAGATGGACGGCATCGACATCCTCAAGTCGGTCAAGCGTGACCATCCGGACATCCCGGTCATCATCATCTCGGGGCACGGCAATATCGAGATCGCGGTCGCGGCGATCAAGCAGGGTGCCTACGACTTCATCGAGAAGCCGTTCAACATCGACCAGCTCCTCGTGGTGATCCGCCGCGGCATGGAGACGAGCCGCCTGCGACGCGAGAACCAGGCACTCCGTCGGCGCGAGAGCGCGCCGTCGCAGATGCTGGGCAGCTCATCCTCATTCCGCGCGCTCCTGTCGCAGCTCGACAAGGTCACGCGCTCCAACGGGCGGGTGATGCTCACCGGGTTGTCGGGCGTCGGCAAGGAGCTGGCCGCGCGCTACATCCACGCCAACTCGTCACGCGCCGAAGCCCCGTTCGTTACCGTCAACTGTGCCGCCGTCGCCGCCGAGCGCATGGAGGAGGTGCTGTTTGGCCACGAGGCTTCGGAGACCGGGATCGCGCAGGGGCTGCTTGAGCAGGCGAATGGCGGCGTGCTCTACCTCGACGAGGTGGCCGACCTGCCGCCCGGTACGCAATCCAAGATACTTCGCGTGCTGGTGGATCAGACCTTCCTGCGTGTCGGCGGCGGCGACAAGGTCAACGTCGATGTGCGGGTGATTTCCTCGACCAGCCGCGATCTCGAGACCGAGATCGCCGAGGGCCGGTTCCGGCGAGAGCTTTATCACCGGCTGAACGTGGTGCCGATCCGGGTGCCGGGGCTGGAAGAGCGGCGCGAGGACATCCCGCAACTGGCCGAACATTTCATCGGGTTGCTGCACGAAACGCAGGGCCTGCCGAAACGCGCGCTGTCCGAAGAGGCGGCCGCGTTGCTGCAGACGATGAACTGGCCCGGCAACATTCGGCAGTTGCGCAACCTGATCGAGCGGGTGCTCATCCTGGGTGAAGGGGGTGACGCGATCTCGGCGGCGGAACTGCCCGGCGAGGCCGCCACCCCGTCCGAGGGCGCGCGCGTGATCGTGTCGGGCAGCGTGGCCACCCTGCCGCTGCGCGAAGCGCGCGAGGCGTTCGAGCGGGAATACCTCGTGACCCAGATCAACCGGTTTGGCGGCAATATCAGCCGCACGGCGGAATTCGTCGGAATGGAGCGAAGCGCGCTGCACCGCAAGCTCAAGTCACTTGGCGTGGTGCCGCCCGCACGCAGCGACCGCGACGATACCGCCGCGGCCGAGTGATCGATCAAAGTGTGGATCAGAGGCAGTCGCGAAGCCGCCAGCCGCCCGCGTGCAACCGAAGCCGCCCGCCGCCGGTAAAGCTCAGCACCAGCGTGGCAAGCACCGCGGCGACGAGGTCGGCCTGCAGAGCGGTGCCGTCGCCGAAGAGCGCGAACGCCGCACCGCAGACCACCATGCCGATGATTGCCACGATACGGCTGTAGATGCCCAGCAGAAGCCACAGCGCCACCAGCGCGAAAAACACGGCCGCAGCGACATCGAGCACGCCGGTGCCGGTCTCGATCCTGAGCCCGAACGTGCCGAGCACCCCGGGCGAGAGGTGATTGACCACATGGGTCATGAAGAAGACCGCGAGCGATAGCCGGGCGACAAGGCCGACGGTCTGAATAAGTGCCTGTTGCATGACTGCCTCGTGTTCATGTCTTTTAAACCGAAGGTGCCGCCATACGGGACAACAATCAACCCTGAATTGTGTAAAGGCGCCCTTGCGTTTCCGGAAACTCCTCTGCCGCATTCGGCAGATCGGCGAGGTGCCGGCAAATCCAGTCGACCACCGCGCGCAGGTCAGCGTCCTCGCTCCGGCTTTCGTGGTAGATGAGGTAGAGATCGCGCGTGGCATCAAGGCCGCTTCCCGGCACGCGGACGAGATCTGGCTCGTGCGCGGCCATAACGGCGGGTAGAACGGCGGCCAGCCCGAGGCTGTGCATCGCCGGTATCACCTGTGCGAAACTGTCGGCCTTGAGAATGGCGTCACTGCCGAACCATGCGCGACGGGCCTCGGCATACTGAGCGCTATAGCGGTCGGTGAGGCTCGCCCAGCCGTCTCCCTTCTCCCAGCCGCGCGGGGCGTAGAGCGCGAAGGGAAACGGGCCGCACCGGCGGGTCTTGAGCCGTCCCGTCTCCGGGAGGTTGAAGACGAGCGCGACATCCGACATGCCCAGCCCGGCCTCGTAGACGCGGCTCTCGAACACCGGGCGCAGATGGGCGCGCTCCTGCCACAGCTCTTTCACGGCAGGCACGAGCACATGCGAGATGATCGACGGCAGTGCGCCGATGCGAATGTCCCGGGCCTCGTCCGGGGTACTCTCGCTCACGCGGCTCAGCTCGGAAAAGATCATCCCGTCCGCATGCTCGAACGCCTCTATCAGTGAGGACAGGCGCGGGTTGAGAAGCCAGCCGCCATCGGATTTCACGAAAGGCGAGATACCGAGTTCCTCACGCAACCGCGCGATCTGCCGCGAAACGGTGGAGGTGGTGGTCTCCAACTCCTCGGCGGCGCGCGTCATGGACCCGCAACGATGCACGGCGAGCAGCACGCGCAGATCGTCGAACAGGCGGGCATAAGACAATTTCGAGCGCGAGGTCGCCAATCGGGTTTCTCTCCTTTCACGTATGACGGCATGATGACAGCCGTCCGGTCAAACGGGTCGCATATGGCACGCGTTTCACTGTATACAAGTGCATCCAATGCATGGCGGCCATGACATGACGCGATGGCGGGGCCAATGGAATGGCGCGGGCCGCACTTCCATCTTGCGCGGGTAGCGCAGCGCCTGCCACCTGTGCAGACGCATAGGAACGCGCCATGGCGGCAAGCCGGACAAAGCGATTGACCGGTCTGCGGGCTTCTGTCATGCAGCAGCTTCAGTCAGGTCGGGACAAGCGGCATGAAGGTTATAATCTGCGGCGCCGGTCAGGTAGGCTGGCAGATCGCACGCCACCTGTCGGGCGAGAACAACGACGTCGTCGTGGTGGACAACAACCCCGAGTTGGTGCGGCGTGCCACCGATACGCTTGACGTGCAGGGGGTGGTCGGCTTTGCCTCTCACCCGGACGTGCTCGACCAGGCGGGGGCGGGGGATGCCGAGATGGTTATCGCCGCGACCTATTCCGACGAGGTCAACATGGTCACCTGCCAGGTGGCGCATTCGGTCTTCGGTATCCGCCGCAAGATCGCGCGGCTGCGCAGTCAGACCTATCTCGACCCCGCCTATGCCGATCTCTATCGCCGCGACCACATGCCCATCGACGTGATGATCAGCCCCGAGCGCGAAGTCGCGCGCGCCGCGCTGCGGCGGCTGGCAATGCCGGTGGCGTTCGACACGGAAATGTTCATGGGCGGCGAGGCGCAACTTATCGGCCTGCGGCTCGACGAGGATTGCCCGGTACTCAACACGCCACTGCGGCAGTTGAGCGACCTCTTTTCGACGTTGCGGGTGGTGGTGCTGGCGGTGCGGCGCGACGGGCGGCTTTTCGCGCCGGAATCCGGCGATCAGCTTTTCGAGGGCGACGATTGCTATCTCTTCGCGCCGGTCGAGGATGTGCCGCGCACGCTCGAGGTGTTCGGCAAGGCGCAGACCCGTCAGGAACGCGCGGTCATCATCGGCGGCGGCAATATCGGCCTGTCGGTGGCACAGGCGCTGGAGACGCGGACCGGCGGGCGCATCCGCGCCAAGGTGATCGAAAAGGACCGCGCCCGCGCCGAACGCGCCGCCGACGCGCTCGAACGGACCATCGTGCTTCACGGCGATGGGCTGGGCGCGGCAATCCTCGCCGAGGCGGGCATCGCGCGGGCCGATGCAGTGCTTGCCGTCACCGACGACGACAAGACCAACATGCTCGCCGCCGTGCGCGCCAAGGCCGAAGGCTGTCCCTTTGCCATCGCGCTGATCAACGATCCCACGCTGGTGCCGCTGATGGAGCCCTTGGGCATCGACGCCTACATCGATCCCCGCGCCACAACGGTGAGCTCGATCCTGCGCCATATCCGGCACGGCAAGGTGCGCGGCGTCTATTCGGTGGGCGATGCCGAGGGCGAGGTGCTGGAGGCTGAGGTGCTCGACACCTCCTCGATCGCCGGGGTGGCGCTGCGCGACGTGGATTTCCCCGAGGGCGTTTTGGTGGGCGGCGTGCGCAAGGCAAAAGGGATCGTCAAGCCCACCGGCTCGATGCGGCTCGAGGCGGGCGACGTGGTGGTGATCTTCGCGCTGGCGGCGGATGTGGCGGCGGTGGAACGGCTGTTGCAGGTGTCAGTGGACTATTTCTGACGTCATGACCGCGCGGCTGCTCAGATTCCCGCTATTCCTGATCCTCACGGGGATCGCCGCCCTGATGATGATGCTGCCGGCGCTCGACGCGCTGATGCGCGACGATACGAGTGTCGCGCGAGCGTTCTTCTACGCCGGGCTGTTGGGGCTTGCGGCGGTGATCTCGACCGGGCTGGCGATCTCGGGCCACGTGGCGGGGCGCGAGCCCACCGATGCGCAGCATCTGGGCTCGCTGCTGCTGGCCTATCTCTTCCTTCCGCTCTACCTCGCACTGCCCTTCTACGAGGGCGTGCAGACCACCACCTTTCTCAACGCCTATGTCGAGATGATGTCGAGCCTGACCACCACAGGGGCCACCATGTTCGATGCGCCGGGGCGGCTCGCCGACAGCCTGCACCTGTGGCGCGGCCTCGTCGGATGGGGCGGTGGGTTGCTGATCTGGATATCGGCGTCGGCGGTGCTTGCACCGATGAGCCTCGGGGGCTTCGAGGTAACGGTGCGCGCCGAGCCGGGGCAGGACGATGCGATGCTTGGCCGCTTTCAGCGCGCACTGCCTTCGCGGCGTGTGGCACAGGCGGCGCGCGTGCTGACGCCGGTGTATCTGGGACTCACACTCGTGTTGTGGATCGCGCTGATGGCGGGAGGTGAGCGCGCCTTCGTGGCGCTGATCCACGCCATGTCGACGATGGCGACGAGCGGCATCTCGCCGGTCGGCGGGCTGCACAACGGGGCCTCGGGGCTGGGCGGCGAGATCGCGATATTCCTGTTTCTCGTCTTTGCGCTGTCGCGCCTGACATTCTCCTCGGACACCGTGCCGACGGCGCGGCCCGGCCTCGTCAACGACCCCGAATTCCGGCTGGGACTCGTGCTGGTGATGACGGTGCCGCTGGTGCTGTTCGCACGGCACTGGATCGGCTCCATTGAGCTGGCGGAGCCGGCGCACCCGGTCGAGGCGCTGCACGCGCTTTGGGGGGCGGTGTTCACGGTGCTGTCCTTCCTGTCTACCACGGGGTTCGAGAGCGCCGACTGGCAGGCATCGCGCGCGTGGTCGGGGCTGGGTGCGCCCGGCCTCATCCTGATGGGGCTGGCGATGATCGGCGGCGGCGTGGCGACCACGGCGGGCGGCGTGCGGCTGTTGCGCGTCTACGCGCTCTACCTGCACGCGCATCGCGAATTCGAGCGGCTGGTTCATCCCTCCTCGGTGGGCCGCGCCTCGGGGACGGGGCGGCGCATCCGGCGGCAAGGGGCCTACATCGCCTGGATATTCTTCATGCTCTTCGCGTTGACCCTGACCGCCGTGACCGCGGCTCTGGCCGCCGCCGGGCTCGATTTCGAGGCGGCGCTGATCGTCGCACTGGCGGGGCTCTCGACCACCGGACCGCTGATTACAAGCGCCACCGAGGACCCCATCCGACTGATCGAGCTGGGCAGCTTCGGCAAGCTGGTATTCTCGGTCGCGATGGTTCTGGGGCGGGTCGAGACGCTGGCGCTCGTGGCGCTCATCAATCCGGCGGCGTGGCGCGAATGAGCGGCGCCCGAAATTCGTGCTGGAAACTCGGCCCGCCTCGGGACATACTCGCCCTGACCTGAGGAAAGCCTGGTGCCGGATACGGTGCCTGCGAGAAAAAAAGGGCAGGGGATGTAATGGCTTCGGATCGTCAGAGTTTACAGGACGCGTTTCTCAACCATGTGCGCAAGGGCAAGATCCCGGTCACGATCTTTCTCATCAACGGCGTGAAATTGCAGGGTGTCATCACCTGGTTCGACAATTTCTGCATCCTGTTGCGGCGCGACGGTCAATCGCAGCTTGTCTACAAGCACGCGGTCTCGACCATCATGCCGTCGCAGCCGATTTCGCTCTACGAGGGCGACGGCGAGAATTGAGGGAACATGCTCGCCCCGTGACCCGGGCCCTTGTCCTGCATCCCGATATCGACTCCGGTACCGTCGGGCCCGCGCGCGACGCCGCGCTGGCCCTGGAGGAGGCGGTGTCGCTGGCGCATGCGCTGCCCGACCTCGAGGTCGTGGATGCGCGGGTCGTGCGCCTGCGCAAGCCCGATGCCGGGCGGCTCTTTGGCAAGGGCAAGCGCGAGGAGCTGAAGACAGCGATCGCCGCGGCGGAGGCGGATCTCGTGCTGGTCGATGGCCCGCTCACCCCTGTACAGCAGCGCAACCTCGAGCGCGACTGGGACATAAAGATTCTCGACCGCACCGGGCTGATCCTAGAGATTTTCAGCGACCGTGCCGCCACCCGCGAGGGCGTGTTGCAGGTCGAGATGGCGGCGCTCAGCTATCAGCGCACGCGGCTGGTACGCGCCTGGACCCACCTCGAACGGCAGCGCGGCGGCCTCGGCTTCGTCGGCGGGCCCGGCGAGACACAGATCGAGGCCGACCGCCGCGCCATCGACGAACAGCTCGTGCGGCTGCGCAGGCAGCTCGACAAGGTGGTCAAGACACGAACCCTGCACCGCGCCGCGCGCGCCAAGGTGCCTTATCCCATCGTCGCGCTGGTGGGCTATACCAATGCCGGGAAATCCACGCTGTTCAACCGCCTGACCGGGGCCGAGGTGAAGGCAGAGGACATGCTCTTCGCCACGCTCGACCCGACGATGCGCCGCGTGGCGCTGCCGCATGGCGGTCCCGAGGTGATCCTCAGTGACACCGTGGGCTTCATCAGCGATCTGCCGACCGAACTGGTCGCGGCCTTCCGTGCCACGCTCGAAGAGGTGCTGGAGGCCGATCTCATCTGCCACGTCCGCGACATCTCGCACCCCGAGACCGAGGCGCAGGCACGCGACGTCGAGACCATCCTCGACAGCCTGGGCGTGGCAGAAGAAACCCCGCGCATCGAGGTCTGGAACAAGATCGACCGGCTGGACGCGACGGCCCGCGACGCCGCGCTGACGCAGGCCGCGCGAAGCGAACACGTTCAGGCGGTCTCGGCGGTCACCGGGCAGGGGATCGAGGCGCTCGTGGCGACCATGTCCGAGGCGCTCGCCGAGACGCGGCACCTGAGCGAGCTGCACCTGCGATTCGATGACGGGCGCCGACGGGCCTGGCTCTACGAGAACGATCTGGTGGAGGATGAACAGCAGACCGAGGACGGCTTTGCCCTCACGGTGCGCTGGACGGCCCGGCAGGAGGCGCGTTTCCGCGAGATGTGAGGCGACAGAGGGCCGCGATTGGACGTGCCTCACGGTATGTCTTGACCTTCCAGCGCTGGAGACATGTCTGTCTCACCGAAACACGGGACCGCGTCGTCGCGGCGCCAAGCGGGCGAGCACGGCGACCGGTCCCGGCAGAGGCAAGAAAGCAGGTGAGAGATGAGCAAACTCGGCTGGATGATCGCGGCTGTGCTGGTTGCGGGGGCTGGTGCGTTCGTTTGGCAGAGCACACGTACCGGGCCAGGCCCGACCGGGCATTCCATGACCCCGCCCGACACCTCGGACATCGCGGACGGCGCGGCCATCGTCGCGGTCAGCGTGCCGGACGACTTGTCGTCCCTGGCGCAAATGGGAGAGCGCGCCTTCAACGCGAAATGCGCAGCCTGTCACGGGGGCGATGCCGCAGGTCGCGAAGGCAAAGGCCCGCCCCTGGTGCACAAGATTTACGAACCCAGCCATCACTCGGACATGGCCTTCGTGATGGCGGCTAAGAGTGGTGTCAGGTCGCATCACTGGCGCTATGGAAACATGCCGCCGGTGGACGGCGTGACAGATGCCGACGTGAAGGCGATCACCGCCTATGTGCGCGCCCTTCAGAAGGAGAACGGGATTTTCTGATGGATTCGGCGCGACGCATGGGGGCGGCCGCCCGGCTTGGCTGTGCGTGTTCGCGCCAGGCCGGCAAGATGTATGATCATGCCAACAGCGTTCTGTTGAAGCCCGGCCAGACCGCCAGGGTGACGTGGACGTTCGGCGAAAAGTCAGAGCTGGGTTTTGCTTGCAACGTACCGGGGCATCGCGCGGCCGGCATGGTCGGAGATATCACCTTCGCGAGGCCCTAGGCGTGGTTCGACGGCCCGGGATCGGGCGTGTTAATACCCGCGCCAGATCCAGCCGCCACCCAGCACGCGGCTGTCGCCGGTCTCGTAGACCACGCAGGCCTGCCCGGGCGAGACGCCTTCCTCGGGGCTGAGCAGTTCCACCTCGGCCTCGGTCTCCGACAACGGGCGCAGCACCGCCTCGCGCGGCGGGCGGGTCGACCGCAGCTTGACAGAGACGTGCCACTCGGACCGTGCGGTGATGGGCGCGTCACCCAGCCAGTTGATCTCGCGCACCGGCACGGTGCGGGTGGCCAGCATCTCCTTGGGGCCGACGATGACGCGGTGCGCGTCGACATCGAGCCGTACCACGTAGAGCGGCTCATCGAGCCCACCGATGCCGAGCCCGCGGCGCTGCCCGATGGTGTAATGAATCACCCCTTTGTGCGTGCCCAGAACACGCCCGTCCGCATGGACGATCTCGCCCGGCTCGGCAGCACCGGGGCGCAGCTTCTCGATCACGCCGGCATAGTTGCCGTCGGGGACGAAACAGATATCCTGGCTGTCAGGCTTGTCTGCCACGCGCAGGCCGTGGCGCGCAGCCAGCGCTCGGGTCTCGTCCTTGGACGCGAGATGGCCCAGCGGAAAGCGTAGATAGGCAAGCTGCTCCGGCGTCGTCGAAAACAGGAAATACGACTGATCGCGGCCTGCATCGGCGGCGCGGTGCAGTTCGGGGCCCTCTGCGCCCACCTTGCGCTGGATGTAATGGCCCGTCGCCATGCAATCGGCATCGAGATCGCGGGCGGTCTCCAGCAGGTCGCGAAACTTGACGCGCTCGTTGCAGCGGATGCAGGGCACCGGCGTCGCCCCCGCGAGGTAGCTGTCGGCGAACTCGTCGATCACCGCGTCGCGAAACACCGATTCGTAATCGAGCACGTAATGTGGAAACCCCATCTCCTCGGCCACGCGGCGCGCGTCGTGAATATCGCGCCCCGCGCAACACGCGCCCTTCCTGGCCAGCGCCGCACCGTGATCGTAAAGCTGGAGTGTCACGCCGACCACGTCGTACCCCTCAGAGGCAAGTTCTGCCGCCACCACGGACGAATCGACACCGCCCGACATCGCGACCACAACCCGCGTATCGGCGGGCGGTTTCGCGAAACCGAGGGAATTCAAGGGTCTGTTCTCGTCGAGGGGCATTATTGTCTCCGCAGCGTATCCGGCGGAATATAGGAAAATCCTAAGCACTCTCAAGGCCCGGTTTCACCCGCCGTTAAACCTGTACTCGCATCATCGGGTCCGCATCAGCGAAGGGGTGAGAGTGATGTATCTGAAGAAAGTGGACGGGCCAAGGGCGGTGACGTTGCCGGATGGCAAGGTATTCAGCAGGGCCGATCTGCCACCGCCCGACACCGCACGATGGGTGGCCTCGCGCAAGCTCGCGGTGGTGCGTGGAATCTCCCTTGGGTTGATTTCCCGGGAGGACGCACTGCGCACTTATGGATTGACTGAGGAGGAGCTTGACGGCTGGACGCGCGCTGCAAAAGAAAACGGTTTAAACGGTCTGAAAGTGACTTTTGACAAGAATGCGATACAACCATAGCATGTGTTAGCAAAATGTTCCGCGGTTGGTAACGCGCGATTAACCATTTCTGTTCAGTGTTGTGAACATGTCGATGCGATCGAACGGAGAAACGTTATGCGTGTATTGCTTGTCGAGGATGATCCCACCACCTGCAAGAGCATCGAGATGATGCTGAGCCATGCCAACCTCAATGTCTACACCACCGATCTGGGGGAGGAGGGGATCGACCTCGCCAAGCTCTACGATTACGACCTGATCCTGCTTGACCTGGGCCTGCCGGACATGAACGGGCACGAGGTGCTGCGCCAATTGCGCATGGCACGGATCGCGACGCCGATCCTGATCCTGTCGGGCTCCGACGATACCGAGAACAAGCTCAAGGGGTTCGGCTTTGGCGCGGATGACTACCTGACCAAGCCATTCCACCGCGAAGAATTGGTGGCGCGCATCCACGCCATCATCCGCCGCTCGAAGGGGCATTCACAATCAGTGATCCGCACAGGCAAGATCAACGTCAATCTCGACGCCAAGACCGTGGACGCGGGCGGACAGACGGTGCACCTGACGGGCAAGGAGTACCAGATGCTCGAGTTGCTCTCTTTGCGCAAGGGTACGACGCTCACCAAGGAGATGTTCCTGAACCATCTCTACGGTGGCATGGACGAACCCGAACTCAAGATCATCGACGTGTTCATCTGCAAGCTGCGCAAAAAACTGGCCGAGGTCACCGGCGGCGAGACCTATATCGAGACGGTCTGGGGCCGCGGCTACGTGCTGCGCGATCCCGAGCCCGATATCCGCGACGGCACGGCCCTGGCGATCGGGGCCTGAACGGCGGCATCTGGACCTCGCCGCGCGCGCACCCTATCACGTCAGACGGGTGACCGCGCGAGGGGGCGATGAGCGACCAGACCGACCAAAGTGCTGTTGAGGAACTGACCGAGGCACAGGCGAAGGACGAGCTTGCGCGGCTCGCGCAGGTGCTGGCAGAGGCCGATGCCGCCTACCACACCGACGACGCGCCGGTGATGAGCGATGCCGACTACGACGCGCTCAAGGCCCGGAACGTCGCCATCGAGGCGCGCTTTCCCGGTCTCAAGCGCGCCGACAGCCCCTCCGACCGGGTCGGCGCCGCCCCCGCCGAGACCTTTGCCAAGGTGCGCCACGCGCAGCGCATGCTCAGCCTCGGCAACGCGTTCTCCGATGACGAGATCACCGAGTTTGACGCCCGCATCCGGCGCTATCTCGGGCTCAACGACGACGCCCCGCTGGCCTATACCTCGGAGCCGAAGATAGACGGGCTCAGCCTCAGCCTGCGCTATGAGGCCGGTCGTCTCGTGCAGGCGGCGACGCGCGGCGATGGTGAAACCGGCGAGAACGTCACCGCCAACGCCCGCACCATCGACGATATCCCCGAGACGCTCGAGCGTGCGCCCGACCTGCTGGAGGTGCGCGGCGAGGTCTACATGAGCCACGAGGATTTCGCGGCGCTCAACGCGCGGCAGGCGGACCAGGGCGCCAAGACCTTCGCCAACCCGCGGAACGCCGCCGCCGGATCGCTCCGGCAACTCGATCCGGCGATCACCGCCGCACGCCCGCTGCGCTTCTTCGCCTATGGCTGGGGTGAGCTTTCCGCGCCACTGGCCGAGACGCAGATGGGCGCCATCGAGCGGCTGGCCGCGCTCGGCTTCGTCACCAACCCACTCACCACGCTTTGCGACGGCCCGCAGGAGTTGCTCGCGCATTACGCCCGGATCGAGCAGGCGCGCGCCACCTTGGGCTATGACATCGACGGCGTGGTGTGCAAGGTCGATGACCTCGCCCTACAGGCGCGGCTCGGCTACCGCGCCACAACGCCGCGCTGGGCCATTGCCCACAAGTTTCCAGCCGAACTGGCCTGGACCCGGCTCGAGGCCATCGACACCCAGGTGGGGCGCACCGGCGCGCTCAGCCCGGTGGCGCGGCTGGCGCCGGTGACTGTGGGCGGCGTCGCGGTCTCGAACGCCACGCTGCACAACGAGGATTATATCGCGGGCCTCGATTCCGGCGGACAGCCTATTCGCGACGGCAAAGACATCCGCGTGGGCGACTGGGTGCAGGTCTATCGTGCCGGCGACGTGATCCCCAAGATTGCCGATGTGGACCTATCCAAGCGGCCCCCGGATTCAGAACCCTACGCCTTTCCCGCTGCCTGCCCGGAATGCGGCAGCGACGCCGTGCGCGAACCGGGCGATTCGGTGCGCCGATGCGTGGGCGGCCTCGTCTGTCCCGCGCAGGCAGTCGAGCGACTCAAGCACTTCGTCTCCCGCGCGGCCTTCGACATCGAGGGGCTCGGCGCGAAACAGGTGGAGGCGTTTTACCGCGACGGCTGGATCGCGGAGCCCGCCGATATCTTCACGCTCAAGGACCGTTACGGCCCCGGCTGCCTGACTCAGCTCAGGAACCGCGAAGGCTGGGGCGAGAAGAGCGCGAAAAACCTCTTCGAGGCGATTGATGAAAAACGGAAAATCCCCTTCGGGCGGCTTCTCTTCGCGCTCGGTATTCGCCATGTGGGCGAACAGGCGAGCAATCTCATCGCGCGCAATTACGGCCGCTGGGACGCATTTACCGCCGCGATGGACGCCGCCGCCGGCCTCGACGGCCTCGAATGGGAGCGGCTGCTGGGCATCGACGGGGTGGGCGAGGTGATGGCGCGCAGCCTCGTTCAGACCATGACCGAACCGCATGAGCGCGCCGGCATTGAGCGGCTGGTGGCTCATCTGGAGGTGGAGGAGGCCGAGGTCCCCGATACCTCTGGCAGCCCGGTAGCGGGCAAGACCGTCGTCTTTACCGGCACGCTCGAGCGGATGACACGGGCCGAGGCCAAGGCACGGGCCGAGGCGCTGGGGGCCAAGGTCTCGGGCAGCGTCAGCGCGCGTACCGATCTGCTGGTGGCCGGGCCCGGCGCCGGCTCGAAGGCGAAGAAGGCCGCCGATCTCGGTATCGAGGTGCTGGACGAGGACCAATGGCTCGCTCTCATCGGGGCCACATGAGCACCCGGCCGGAGATCCTGTTCCCGCTGTTTGCCGGGATCGAGACGCTCGAGGGGGTGGGGCCGAAAACCGCAAAGCACCTCGCCGCGCTTGACATCACGCGCCCGCGCGACCTGCTCTTCACCCTGCCGCATTCGGGGGTGGACCGCCGCCGCCGCGCCACGGTGCAGGGTGCGGAGATTCCCGGCGTGGTCACGGTCGAGGTGGTGGTGGGCCGTCATCACGCGCCCGCGCGCCCCTCCGCGCCCTATCGGGTCGTGGTAGAGGATGCGGCGACGAGCTTTCAGCTGGTGTTCTTCCGCGCCCGCGAGGATTACCTGCGCCGCCTGCTGCCCACCGGTGCGCGGCGGATCGTGTCGGGCAAGGTGGAGCTTTTCGACGGGGTGGCGCAGATCGTCCACCCCGATCACGTCCTGCCGGTGGAGGAGGCAGGCGACATTCCCGATTTCGAACCGGTCTACCCGCTCACCGCGGGCCTGACGCAACGGGTAATGGCCAAAGCCGTGCACTCGGCACTGGCGCGCGCGCCGCAGCTCGACGAGTGGATCGACCCGGCACAGAAGGCACAGGCGGGATGGCCCGACTGGCGCGAGGCGATCGCGGCGGCGCACAGGCCGAGCGCGCCGGGCGATCTCGCCCCGTCGGCCCCGGCGCGCGAGCGGCTGGCCTATGACGAGCTGATGGCGCACCAGTTGACGCTGGCGTTGGCGCGCGCGCATCTGCGCCGGGCCAAGGGTCGCGCGACCGTGGGCACCGGGGCCCTGCAGGCGCGCGTTCTGGACGCGCTGCCCTACCGGCTCACCGGCGCGCAGACCCGCGCGCTGGCCGAGATCGCCGCCGACATGGCCGCCAATGCCCGGATGAACCGGCTGTTGCAGGGCGATGTCGGCGCGGGCAAGACACTGGTCGCGTTCAAGGCGCTGCTGATCGCGGTCGAGGCAGGCGGGCAGGGGGTTCTGATGGCCCCCACCGAGATTCTCGCACGCCAGCATTTCCAGGGTCTCCAGCCGCTGGCAGAGGCGGCTGGCGTGCGCATGGCCATCCTCACAGGGCGTGACAAGGGGGCGGCGCGCAGCACCAAGCTTGCCGCGCTTGCGGGCGGAGACACCGATATTCTTATCGGCACTCACGCGGTCTTTCAAAAGGATGTGGATTTTGCCGACCTGCGCCTCGCCGTGGTTGACGAACAGCACCGCTTCGGCGTGCGCCAGCGGCTGGAACTGGGCCGCAAGGGCGCGCAGGCCGATGTTCTGGTGATGACCGCGACACCGATCCCGCGCAGCCTCTCGCTGGCGCAATACGGTGACATGGACGTGAGCGTGCTGGACGAGAAGCCACCCGGGCGCAAGCCGATCACCACCGCGCTCGTCGGCATGGGGCGCATGGACGAGGTGGTGGATCACCTCCGCCAGGCCATCAGCGAGGGGCGGCAGGCCTACTGGGTCTGCCCGCTGGTGGAGGAAAGCGAGGCGGTAGACCTCTCGAGCGCCGAAGAGCGGTTCCGCCGGCTGCGCGCGGCGCTGGGCGACGGGCGCGTAGGGTTGGTGCATGGCCAGATGCCGCCCGAGGACAAGGACGCCGCGATGGCGCGTTTTCAGCGTGGCGAGACGGCGGTGCTGGTGGCCACCACGGTGATCGAGGTTGGGGTGGACGTGCCCAATGCCTCGATCATGGTGATCGAACGCGCCGAGAGCTTCGGCCTCGCGCAATTGCACCAGCTGCGTGGGCGGGTGGGGCGCGGCAGCGCCGCCTCGACCTGCCTGCTGATGTACCAGCCGCCGCTGTCCGAGGGCGGGCGGCGCCGGCTCGAGACCATGCGCGAGACCGAGGACGGGTTTCGCATCGCGGAGGTGGATCTCGAGATGCGCGGTGCGGGCGATCTCATCGGCACCGCGCAATCCGGGCTGCCGCGGTTTCGCGTCGCCGACCTGGAATCTCAGGCCGCGCTCATGGCCGTGGCGCAGTCGGACGCGCGCAAGCTTCTCTCCGACGACCCTGGGCTGGCCTCGCCGCGCGGGCAGGCGGCGCGCAGCCTGCTGTGGCTGATGGAACGCGATCAGGCGATCCGGCTGATTTCCGTGGGATGACGGTTTGTTCTCATTTGTTCTTATAATGTTCTTGACACATATCGTGCAATTGTGAGAACAATCAGGCAACATCAGATTGGAGGTCCGCATGTTACACCAGATCAAGCTGTCTGCCGCCCGCGCCGGTGACACGATCATTGGCGATGCCGTGGGGGCCTGCGCGCTCGCTGTCATGCTGGTGGGGGCGCTCTATTTGCCGGCCCTGGTCTGAAGAATTCGTTTCTGCCTGCCGTTGCGCGGCCCTGTGGAGCCCCCTGTCCCAAACGGGCTCCGACGCCTGCCTGTCCCTAGCTTTTGGGGGCTGCCTCTTGCCCCCGGTGTCCGCGACAGGGC
Organism: Roseovarius sp. A46; assembly: GCF_004126395.1. Classification (NCBI taxonomy): domain Bacteria; kingdom Pseudomonadati; phylum Pseudomonadota; class Alphaproteobacteria; order Rhodobacterales; family Roseobacteraceae; genus Roseovarius; species Roseovarius sp. A46. The sequence goes on from NZ_PVWS01000004.1 coordinate 121,986, forward strand.
CGCCCACGGCCACTACCCGCCGCCGTTCCTCTTGGAACGAGCGGCGGTTTTTTTGGTGGATGGCGAGACTGTTTGGGCGAGTGACGGGGTCAACGCAGCGCGGGCGTTCGGCAGCAGGTGGTGCGCCCGTTACCGCCCGGGCCGCCTGGCACCTCTCAGGCGCAGGGGCTGCGCGCCGCGATTTCGTCCATCGCTTCGGTCGTCGCCTCGAGCGTGAGCAGGATCGAGGCGTGGCGATTCTTGTAGTCGCGCGCGGGACGCAGCACCTCGAGCCCGTCGAAGGGCGCGGGCGGGGTTGGTCCGTCTTCCTTGAGCATCGCCTTGAGCGCGTCGCGTGCGGCCGCGATCTCTTCGCGCGTGCACCCGACGATGTTCGCTCCAACGACACTCGCCGCCGCCTGCCCGAGTGCGCAGGCCTTGACCTCGGCGGCATAGTCGCTCACCCGACCGTCCTCGCAGCACAGATCGACCGTCACGGTCGAGCCGCAAAGCGGCGCGCGGCGACGCACGGTCGCCTGCGGATCGCCGAGTCGCCCGTGCCGCGGGATGTCCGCCGCTAGCGCGAGGATGCGCGCGGAATAGAGCTTGATGAGGTCGGTCTCGCCGCTCATGGCTTTTCCTTCTTGCCGATGCCCCATAGATAGTCGGACGAGCCGCAGATGCAAAAGGATTTTGTCATGCCCTTCGACCCCGCCACGCTGCGATACGACGCCAATGGCCTCATCCCTGCGATCGCGCAGGAGCACGAGACCGGCGAGGTGCTGATGATGGCGTGGATGAATGCCGAGACCGTCGCGCGCACGCTCGAGACGGGCCGCGTGACCTACTGGAGCCGGTCACGACAGGCGTTCTGGATCAAGGGCGAGACGTCTGGCCACGTGCAGGACCTCGTTGAGATGCGCGTCGATTGCGACCATGATTGCCTGTTGCTGCTGATCCGTCAGACCGGCCCCGCCTGTCACACCAATCGCCGCTCGTGCTTCTACACCGCGCTGCGCGGGGGCGAAGAGACCGAGATCATGGCGCCGATGGCAGGGCCGGACTGAGTATTTTTCGCAGGGTGACGCCTCAGAGCCCCACTATGTTGCGGATATCCTGAGGGGTGGCTCCGGCGTCGCGATAGGTGGCGATGGCGCGGGCATCGTCGCGCTTGGCCAGCCGCTTGCCCGTCTCGTCGCGAATCAGCCGGTGGTGATGGTAGGCGGGGGTCGGCAGGTCGAGCAGGTGTTGCAGGGTCACGTGGATTTGCGTGGCCTCCGCGAGGTCTTGGCCGCGGATCACGTGGGTGACGCCCTGGTCGGCATCGCCGAGCACGACAGAGAGGTGATAGGACGCGCCCATGTCGCGACGTGCGAGCACCACGTCGCCCACCGTCCGGGGCAGGTCATGCGGGGTGACGATTTCGCCTTTCTCCTTGTAGACCAGCGGGTTGGTCAGCATCGCGCAGGCGCGCGCCATGTCGAGGCGCAGGACCGCGTCCCCGGGCATCGGCCCGGTCGAAGGGCTGGCAGGGCGACAGGTGCCCGGATAGATCACCCCGTCGGGGCCATGCAGCGGCGCGCCTTCCTGCGGCGCCGAGGCGGCGGCGCGGATGTCGGCGCGGCTGCATGAGCATGGGTAGAGAAGCCCATGATCCCAAAGCACTTTCAGCGCCTCGCGGTAGCGCGGAAGGCGGTCCGACTGGTGCATCACGGGCCGCGGCCAGTTCAAGCCCAGCCAGCCCAGGTCGTCGAAGATTTGCGCCTCCCATTCCGGGCGGCAGCGGCTCTGGTCGAGATCGTCGATGCGCAGCAGGAAAGTGCCTGCGCGCGCGCGTGCCATGTCATGGGCCAGCAACGCCGAAAAGGCGTGACCAAGGTGCAAGGGGCCGGTCGGCGAAGGCGCGAACCGGGTTATGAACATCGCGACAAAGGGTTACGAGGCACAGCTAATCTCGTCGATCGCGAGCCAACCCTGCCAAGCCGCCTTGGCGCGGTCGGTATAGGCCTTGTAGCGGTCGCGCCGCCCGCGCCGCCCGCCCTTGAGCCCGTCTACGGGCCGGAACAGGCCGAAATTGACGTTCATCGGTTGAAACGTCTTGGCATCCGCGCCACCGGTGACGTGATGGACGAGCGCGCCCATTGCGCTGTCTTGCGGCACCGGGGGCAGGGCAAGGCCCTTGATCTCGGCCGCGGCGAGCCGCCCGGCGACGAGCCCCATGGCGGCGGATTCCACGTAGCCCTCGACGCCGGTGATCTGCCCGGCAAAGCGGATGTGGGGCCGGGCGCGCAGGCGCAGCCGGTCGTCGAGCAATGTCGGTGAGTTGAGGAACGTGTTGCGGTGAATGCCGCCAAGCCGCGCAAAGCGCGCGTTCTCCAATCCTGGAATCGTCCGAAAAACAGCAGTTTGCGCGCCATACTTCATCTTTGTCTGGAAGCCCACGATATTGTAGAGCGTGCCAAGCGCGTTGTCGCGGCGCAATTGCACCACGGCGTGCGGTTTCACGTCCGGCGCGTGCGGGTTGGTCAGGCCCACGGGCTTCATCGGGCCGTGGCGCAACGTCTCGCGCCCGCGCTCTGCCATCACCTCGATGGGCAGGCAGCCGTCGAAGTAATTGGCGGTTTCGCCCTCGTGGAACTCGGTCTTGTCGGCGGCGAGAAGCGCGTCGATGAAGGCGTTGTATTGGTCCTTGTCCATCGGGCAGTTTAGATAGGCCGTGCGTTCGTCTTCGGTCTCGCCCTTGTCATAGCGCGACTGCATCCACGCCCGGGACATGTCGATGCTGTCGAAATGCACGATCGGCGCGATGGCGTCGAAGAACGCGAGCGCGTCGGTGCCGGTCTCGCGGGCGATGGCCTGTCCGAGCCCTTGCGAGGTCAGCGGTCCGGTCGCGATGATCCAGTGGCCATTCTCGGGAAGCTCTGTGATTTCACCGGGTTGCACGGTGATTTTCGGGTGCTGCGCGAGCCGCTCTGTTACCGCGCGCGAAAACGCGTCGCGATCCACGGCGAGCGCACCACCGGCAGGAAGGCGGTGGCGGTCGGCCATCTCCATGATCAGCCCGCCCGCCGCGCGCATCTCCCAGTGCAGGAGACCCACGGCGTTCTGCTCGTCATCGTCCGAGCGGAACGAGTTGGAGCACACCATCTCGGCGAGGTCGCCGGTGCGGTGTGCGAAGGTGCCCACGCTTGGGCGCATCTCGTGGATCACCACCGGCACGCCCATGTTTGCGGCCTGCCACGCGGCCTCCGAGCCTGCCATGCCGCCGCCGACGATATGCAGCGGCCCGGTCATTGCTGCCATTCGGGGGGGCGCTTTTGCAGGAAGGCGTTGATTCCCTCGTCGGTATCACGGTCGAGCATGTTCTCGACCATTACCGCGCCGGTATGGGCATAGGCGTCATCGAGCCCCATCTCTACCTGCTCGTAGAAGGCGCGCTTGCCGATGCGCACTGCTGTGCCGAGCTTGGCGGCGACGGTTTCGGCCAGCGCCATGGTCTCAACCTGCAGGTTCGCGGGCTCAACCGCACGGTTGATGAGGCCAAGCTCTTGCGCACGGTCAGTTTCGATGAACTGTCCGGTGGTGAGCATCTCGAAGGCTTGCTTGCGGGGCACATTGCGGCTGAGTGCAACCATCGGCGTGGAGCAAAAGAGCCCGATATTGACGCCGTTGACGCCAAAGCGCGTGCCATGCGCCGCCACCGCCATGTCGCAGCTTGCCACGAGCTGACAGCCGGCAGCGGTGGCGATGCCGTGCGGTGCGGCGATCACCGGTTGCGGCAGGTTGCGGATCGCCGTCATCACGGCAGTGCAGCGCGAGAAGAGGTCGGCGAAATAGGCGCGGCCCTTGTCCTCGGATTGGCGCGCGGCCTGCATTTCCTTTAGATCGTGTCCCGCGCAAAATGCCTTGCCCGCGCCTGTGAGGGTGACCACCCGGATCGAGTGATCCTCGGCCAGCCGCGCGAACTCGGCGCTGAGCGCCGCCAGCATCGCGTCCGAGAGCGCGTTAAGGTTGCCCGGTGAATTCATGGTGAGCCGCGCGATTGCGCCGCTGTCATCGCGGTCGAGAATTGCCATCTTGTCTCCCTTTCGGTGTTGTGGCCATTCTGGCACGAAACCGGGCAGGGAGAAAAGCATGACCGTCACGATGGACGCCGCCGAGCTCACGCATTTTCTCGGGCGGGAATTTCCGCAGGTGGCTGAGGATTTCGTCATCGAGGAAGTGGGCGAGCGGCGCATCCGCGTGCGCCTCGCAGTGGGCGAGCGACATTTGCGGCCCGGCGGGACGGTATCGGGGCCGTCGATCTTTGCGCTGGCCGACGTGGCGGTCTATCTCGGGCTTCTGGCGATGATCGGCCCCGAGGCGCTGGCCGTGACGACGAATTGCTCCATCGACTTCATGCGCAAGCCCGCGGCGAACACCGACTTGATTGCCGAATGCCGCCTGCTCAAGGTCGGCCGCGTGCTGGCCGTGGGCGAGGTGCTGATCTTCTCCGATGGAGTAGACGCGCCGGTGGCGCGCGCGAGCCTGACCTACTCGATCCCGCCGAACCCCGGCAGCGGCAAAAGCTGACTTCCAATTCGATCTTTGCGGCTGGCCCGGCCTTGGCTACCCTCCTCCCGGCAGAGGAGGATTGCCGATGACCGAAACGCAGACACGCCCGTTCGGCGTGCCGGAAATGGGGGAGGTGCGATTCGCCATGCTGGGCGAGGCGCTGCGGCGGGGCTGGGCGGACATGCGGCGCGCGCCGGGTTACGGACTCTTGTTCGCCGGGGTCTACGTGGCAATCGGGCTGGCGATGGCCGGGGTGACCTGGGCCACCGGCAAGAGCTACTGGCTGATCCTCGCCGCCGTCGGCTTTCCATTGGTGGGGCCGTTCGCGGCGGTGGGGCTCTACGAGGTGAGCCACCGGCTGAGCGAGGGCCGCCCGTTGGTGGCGGGCGAGATATTCGGGGTGATCGCGCAGCAGCGGCGGCGGCAACTACCCTCGATCTGCGCCATCATCATCATGGTGTTTTTGTTCTGGTTCTTTCTCGCCCACATGATCTTTGCCCTGTTTCTCGGTCTCTCGACAATGACCAACGTATCGTCATCGTTCGACATCTATTTCACGCCACAGGGACTCTCGATGCTGGTGGTGGGCACCGGGGTGGGCGCGTGTTTCGCGCTCCTCATCTACGCGATCACGGTCGTTTCTCTGCCGCTGCTGCTCGACCGAGAGGTGGATTTCGTCACCGCCATGCTCACGAGCCTGACCGTGGTGATGGAGAACCCGGTGCCGATGCTCGCCTGGGCCGTGCTTGTTGCGGGGCTGACGTTCCTGGCGCTATTGCCGGCGTTCCTGGGGCTGTTTGTGGTGCTGCCGCTTCTGGGACACGCCACATGGCATCTCTACCGGCTGGTTTGCGAGGCGGGAGGACCGAGCCCCGAGAGATAGGTATCGAGAGCGCGCGACAACGTCGCCCGTGCCTCGGGCGGATCGGTCAGCCCGGCGGAATTGCGCAGGTAAAGCTCTACCACCCCGTGGCTGAGCGACCAGATATGTGCGGCGACCTCCTCGACATCCGCACAGAGCCCGTCGCACGCGCCGTGCAGCAGGTCGCGCGCGCGCCCAGCCGCCTCGGCCAGCGCTGGGCGGCGGGCGAGGTCGATGCCGCTTTCGAACATGGCGATGTAATGGCCCGGATAGCGCTCGGCAAAGGCGAGATAGGCCCGCGCCATCGCCCGCACGCGCGGTGCGCCGCGCTCGGCCGACACGTCCGACAGCATCCCGGAGAACAGCTCGTACCCTTGCCGCGCCGTTTCGGCCACGAGATCGTCGCGCCCCGCGAAATGGCGGTAGATAGCGGCGGGTGTCACGCCCGCGTGCCGCGCCGCCTCGGACAGGGTAAAGCCCTGCGGCCCCTTTGCCACGATAAGCGCGAGCGTCGCCTCGACGAGGGCTTCGCGCAGGTTACCGTGGTGATAGCCCTGCTTAGCCATTCCAGATGTCGGGGCCGCCGATGATCGCTGGATCGGTCTCGCCCACCGCCGACGGATCCTTGCGCGCATAGTCGATTTGCGACAGGACGTGGCGGATCGCCGCCACGCGCGCGCGCCGCTTGTCGTCCGAGCGCACCACCGTCCAAGGCGCGTGGTCGGTGTGGGACCGCTCCAGCGTCTCGGCGATGGCGGTGGTGTAGTCAGGCCATTTCGCCAGCCCCTCCACGTCGATCCGGCTCAGCTTCCATTGCTTGAGCGGGTTGCTTTCTCGGGCGAGGAAGCGGCGCAACTGTTCGGCGCGGCCGACATTGAGCCAGAACTTGAAAAGGTAAATCCCCTCGTGCACCAGCATCCGCTCGAAATCGGGCACCTGCGCAAAGAAATACTCGCGCTGCTCGTCGGAGCAGAAGCCGAAGACATGTTCGATCACGCCGCGATTATACCAGCTCCGGTCATAGAACACGATCTCGCCCCCGGCGGGCAGGTGGTCGATATAGCGCTGGAAATACCATTGCGTCGCCTCCTTGTCAGAGGGCTTGGGCAGGGCCACGACGCGCGCGCCGCGCGGGTTGAGATTGGCGCGAAAACGCTTGATCGTGCCACCCTTGCCTGCCGCGTCGCGCCCCTCGAACACGATCGCCACCCGGGCGCCGGTGCGGCGCGCCCAATGCTGGAGCTTGACCAGCTCGATCTGGAGCCGGTCGAGATCACGCTCGTAGGTTTTGCGCGCCATGCGCTCTGAATAGGGAAAGCCGGGGTCGAGCACGTCGTCCTTGTCGGCGCGGGTGATCGCGTCGCGCACCTCGCGCGGCGCGTCCTCGTTAAAAAAGGCGCTGATCGCGCCGTCAAAGGGCAGGTCCATGCCGGGGCCTCGTCGCTCGGGGCCTCCACTATGGCCGCTCACTCGCGCGGGCGCAATCCGGCGCGATCGGCCGCGCGGTGGATGGCGGCGATCACCGCGTCGGGGGCGGCGTGGTGGGGCATGTGTCCGATCCCGTCGAGCACAGTCAGGTCCGCGTCCGGCACCTGATCGGCCAACGGGCGGGCATGGATCGACAGGCCCACCGTGGTGTCGGCGGTGCCGTGGACGATCTCCAACGGCATCCCGATTTCATCATAACGAATGTGCAGCGCCTCGATCTCGGCCAGCAGGCCCGCGCGTTGCAGTGCGTTCTCGCGCAAGGTTTCGCGCCGCAGGGTCAGCGCCGCGCCGACATGGCCGAGATAGCCCTCGGGCGGCGCCTGCGGCGCGAAAATCTCCGATACCGCGTTTTCCACGTAGCTGTCGGGCACGAAGGCGGTGATGATCGGCGCGGCAACCGGCCCCAGCACGGGATGCGACAGCACCCGGTAGAGCGGGGGCAGGGGGCTGTCCCACGGCTTGGCGGCCCCGGCCACCGACACCAGCGCCGACAGAGTGCCGGGCCGCGTCACCGCCCAGGCAAGCGCAACCGCACCGCCATAGCTGTGGCCCAGCACGATGGGGTGCGTCGCCGCCAATTTGGCCGCCGCCCGCTGCAACAGCGCCGCCTGTTCCGTGATCGTGGCCCCGCCGCGCCCGATCTGGTCACTATAGCCGAGGCCGGGCCGGTCGAACACGATCACGCGGTAGGGCCCCGCAAGCGCCGACGCGAGGTGAAACGTCATGTCCCGGGTGTTGCCCGACGCACCGTGCAGAAGCACCAGGTCGGGTGCCTCTCCTACCTCGGGCCCCATCACCACCGCGTGCACGCGGTGGCCGTCCACGGTGACGAACTGCCCGCGCGGTGGCCATGCCGCCTCGGCGCGGGTCTCGTGGACGCGCGCCTTCCACAGGGTCAGCGCCGCCAGTGCCGCGAGGCCGATCAGAAGCAGGAGGGTGAGCTTCATCCCTCAGGCCCGCAGATCGGTCGACTCCACACCGATCCTGGTGATGTCGTAGGGGGTGGTTTCGTAGATTTCGGATATCCAGTTGCCGTAGAGCAGATGCGCGTGGCTGCGCCAGCGATTCGAGGGCGCGCGGGTCGGGTCATCCTCGGGATAATAGTTGCACGGCACGTTGATCGATGTGCCGCTCTCGATGTCGCGGTCGTATTCCTGCTTGAGCGTGTCGCTGTCATATTCGAAGTGGTTGAAGATATAGAGCGCGCGGTGGCCCGTGTCCTCGACCATGCAGGGGCCGACCTCGTCGCTGTCGAGCAGGATGCTGAGGCCCGGCACGGCCTCGATCTCGTCACGCCGCATTTCGGTCCAGCGGCTGACGGGGATCACGCAATCGTCGGAAAAGCCGCGCAGATAGGGCGAGGCGGGCACCATGTTGCGGTGCCGGAAACAGCCGAACGCCTTGGCCGGCAGCATGTGTTTCTTGACCCCGTGGAAATAGTTGATCATCGCCATGCCCCCCCAGCACACGCCGAAGGTGGAATGCACATGGGATTGCGTCCAGTCGAACACGCGGCGTAGCTCGTCCCAGTAGGTGACCGCGTCGAACTCCAGATGCTCGATCGGCGCGCCGGTGATGATCAGCCCATCATACTTATCGCCAGAGGCCGCGACCTCGGCGAACGGGCGGTAAAAGCTCTCCATGTGATCGGCGGCGGTGGTCTTGGAATGGTGCTCGGTCATGCGGATGAGGTCGAACTCGATCTGCAACGGCGTGGCCCCGATGAGGCGGGCGAATTGTGTCTCGGTCTGGATCTTCTTGGGCATCAGGTTGAGCAGCCCGATGCGCAGCGGGCGGATATCCTGTCGGTCGGCGTGGCCGGGGTCCATCACCATCACGCCCTCGCGCTTGAGCACGGAATGGGCGGGCAGGTTGGTGGGGATCTTGATCGGCATGGTCGGTGGTCCTCGGGATCAGTCGGCGCGGCGCTCGATGGCGGTGGCGATGAGCGCGTCGAAACGGGCGGCGTCGGTCGCTTGCGCCACCTCGTCGGCACTCACGCGCACGCCCCATTTGGCCATTCGCTCGTAACGCGGCTGGCGGTGGGCGAGCGCGCGCGCGTAGGTCCAGCGGATGAAGGCATCGGGATCAACTTCGTCCGCTTTACACTTGTTTTCTCTCAGGTATCCTTCCCACATTCGGGCGAGAAACTCGGGCTGGTAGGCCATCGGCTTGGGCGCGCGATCGAAGCGGCGAACGAGTTCGGCGGTATGCGCCTCGGACCCCTCGATATAGACCAGCAGGCAGTGCCGCGACAGCTCCGTCAGCAGCGGATCGCCCGGGTCGTCTCCGTCCACCCATTCGCAGATCGACCCGCCGGTATCGCAGATGAAATTCGGATAGCCATAGAGCCGCTCCGCGCGCTCGATGAAATAGCCGGTATCCATCAGCGCGTTGATCTCCGCCTGCCGGAACTGTTCCTGCCGGCGGCGGTATTCGTCAATGGGCATGCCGCCCTTGGCCGGATCGCCCGGTTTGCCAAGGTAGGTCGAGACGGGGGCGAGGTTGTGAAACGTGATGTTGGAGCCGATATAGATCGAGTCCGACAACAGCAGATCGCGCAGGAACGGCACCTGCATGGCGTGCGTCTTGGCGTTATCGACGATCAGCTCGCCCATGTAGCGCGTGCCGATGCGGTAGTCTATCGAGTAGTGAAACCAGCCGCCCGCGTCGCGCAGCATCTGTGAGACATGGGTCTTGCCCAGCCCCGACATGCCATAAAACAGCACCCGCTTGCGGGGGGCACGCATCCAGGCTTGGGCGGTATCGTAGATCATGGGCCACCTTTGGTTATCGCGTGATGTGGTAGCCACAGCGGGGGCGGCGGTCAAACCCAAAGCCTGAAAGTGCAACGAAAAAACCCGGCAGTTACCTGCCGGGCCTTTGGAATACAGTTTTGGCTGCAATCAGAAGCGGAAGCCGACCTTGATGCCCGTGGCGAGCGCATCGTTGTTCGAGAATTCCGAGCCGATTGTCGTCGTGGTGGCCGAGCCAATATCATAGTACCGTACGCCCATGGTCACGTCGAATGCCTCGGCAGTATAGGTTATCGCAGCGCCGTAGCTGGTAAAACCGTCGCGGCCTTCGAGGTTGCCCGTCAGCTTTCCGTTGTCGGGCTCATAGCCCACGATGAGTGCCCCGGACCAGCTCTTGGAAAACCTGTGTCCGACACCGAGCTCATAGGTCCAGTAGTCCCCGGTGCCGGAGGCGATGGGCAGATTTTGCGGGTTCAGCGGGTTCGTCAAAAAATCCGGCGCGCCAACCTGGAACTTGGACCATTCCTGCCAGCGTGCAGAGCCGAAGACAATTGTGTCCTTGGCGACACCGGAGCGCGCATGCAGCGTGACCGCCTGCGGGATCTCCACGTCAAAGGAGGCCCCGTTATTGTCCTTGAACTCGTGCTCGATTTTGGATTCGTAGGTAACGGCCAGGCGCAGCGCGATCTCTGGCACCTCGTAGGCACCGCCAAGCACATAACCAAGCCGGTAGTCCTTGTCCACGTCCAGCGAGTAGACAGCCGGAGGAGCCACCCCGAGGTTCACGTTGCCGTCGAGTGACTGCAAGCGCAGGCCGCCGTAGACGCTGACCTTGTCGTTCATCTGGTACTTGAGATACCCGGTCAGGGCGAGTGAATTGATTTCCGCCGTTGACGTCGCGAACGGATAGGGCCTGGCCGGATAGGAAACGTCAGCGCCGACCGGATTTGTGCTTACGATCGCAAAGGTGAGCTTTTCGTTGATGTCCTGTTTGTAGCCGAAATGGTACGTCTGGTAGCTCGGTGTGATATCACCGGACTGAGCCCCTGCAAACGGTCCGGTGCCGGTGCCGCTGATACTGGGCGACACGTTCGTCACGGAAAACTCGAAGTAGCGCTCACCCTCTTCGAAGAGGATTTGCGACCGGTCCCCATGGCGCTGAATGCTGGCGGCATGTGCGCTCCCGGCTGCAAGGCAGGCCGCGGCGGCGGCCAATGTGAATTTCTTCATGATGTCCCTCTCCTCCTGGATGATTGGCGGTCACACTACCGTTACACCCCCCCCGGTCAATCTTTGACGCCGCGTCACAAATGCACATGAGTTGGGCGGTGGCTCGCACGACACAGTTTTCGCGCGAATCCGTTCACGTTCAGTAACGTTTTCGTGTTTCGACCCAAAGGTTGAGGTAATTCGCGCCAAAAATCACACCGGCGCCGATCAGCACCCATGCGTCTATTGCCTCGCCATAGGCCATGAGGCCGATCACCGCGATCAGCGGCAGGCGCAGGAAGTCCACCGGCGTGACCACGGTGGCAGGTGCGATGGAGAGCGCGGTTGTCAGGCACACATGCGCCATCAACCCCGCGCAGCCGATCACGACCAGCCAGGGCAGGGAGGCGGGCGAGGGCAGCGCGATATCGCCGTCAACGCCCGCGCAGACGAGGCCGAACACGATCTGCGTACCAGTCATCCAGAACAGGATACAGGTCAGGCTCTCGGTCCGCGTCAGCCGCTTGGTGGCGAGGATCGAGCCGGCAAAACCGATCGCGGCGGCAGCGGCGGCAAGGGTGCCCGCGTTGATCGTCTCGGCGGTCGGGCGTGCGACGATCAGGATGCCGGAGAAGCCGACGATCGCGGCCAGCGCGCGCACGCGCGTCATCCGCTCGCCCAGCAGTAGCGGCGACAGCACCAACACCCACAGGGGCGAGGTGAATTCCAGCGCGAAAACCTGTGCCAGCGGGATCATCGTGATGGCGTAGAACCAAAGGTTCTGCCCGGTGAAATGGCTGATGTTGCGCACGAGGTGCAGCCCCGGCGAGCGCAGGGTGATGCTGCGCGCCCGCCCCGTCATCCGCGCCACGCCGAGCACGAGGACAAAACCCACGACGCTGCGATACATCATGATCTCGAAGGTATCGAGCTCGAAGCTGACGGCGCGGCCGGCGACCGCCATCGACGAGAACGACACCACCGCCCCCAGCATCCACAGCCCCGCCCGCAGCACGGCAGCGGAATCGGTATGTGGCGGGGCAGGGACGAAGGTCATTCCCCGTCCAGTGCGAAATCGCGCGCCATGTGGCCCGTGACCTGCCACCATTCGCTTGCGCGGGTGCGGGCCTGATGGGCGTCGAACGCGGCGCGGTCGGCAAACCGCTCGGAGACCGAGAACACGCCCGGCGCGGTCTCGGAGATGTCGAAGGACAGACAGCCCGGCTCTTGCCGCGTGAGCCGGACATGGTCGGGCAGCGCGTCGCGTACGCCCGCGGCCTCGTCTGGCGCGCAGGACATGGTGCCGGTCAGGCGGATCACGCGCGCCACCAGATCTCGGGCATGGCGATATCGGGCGTGTCGGCCACGTTGGGCCGGTCGAGCGCGTGGGGCAGGTGCAGCGCGCCGGTCGCGGCCCCGGCGGGCAGGCGGTCGCGCCGCAGGTAGGTAATCTCGAACACCCGCGGGACGCCGATGCCCCGGCATTCGGCAATACCGCAGCAATTGTTGGCGTGCATGTGCACGATGGCGAAATCCCGGTGCAGCTTGGCGAACAGGGCGCGGATGAGCGGCAGGCCGTGACGTTCGAAGATGCGCTCCATGTCGTGGAACTCGATCACCATCATGCGAAACCGGCGCAGCAGGGCGGCATCGCTCTCGATCAGAACGTCAAATTCAGCCCCCTCGATATCCATCTGCAACAGCAGGTCGTCATCCGCCTCTTCGCCCAGCTTGTCGCGCACCCAGTCGCCCAGGGTAATGAAGGTCTCATCACTCTGCGCCCCCAGAAAGCGGCGGTCGAACTCGAAGAGCGGGTTTTCGAGCGGCGCGCACTCGACGCTTGCATCGGCCATGAAGGATCGGATGCCGTGGTTGCGCGCGATCTCTTCTTCAAAACGGGCGGTGACGTCGACGCCGGGCGAGAAACAGTGGCGGATGCCCTCGAAATCATCGGGCAGCAAATAGCCCCCGTCACCCCCGCCGCCGACCCGCACCAGCGGCACCGCCGCGCAGGCGTCGCGTATCGAGGCCGCGAAGCCCTGCAAGGCGTCCGGGTCCGCGGCACGCTGCGCAACGCGCCCGCGCGCCAGCCGCGCCACCTCGATTCCCCACCGCCATCTTGCGATTACGTGCCGCATCGCATGTCCCCTCAGTGCCCCGAGACTACTACTCAGGATTCGTAGCCCAGAAGGGCGCATTCATCACGGCAACTCCGTTCGATGCGTCGCTCGACGGACCTCGGTGCTGCCTCATACGCCGCTGCGGAGACGAATTCCAGAGCATAGCCAGGGTTGCGCTGCCGGGCGAGCGCCTCCTGCTCGCGCATTTCCGAGCGCGAGGACAGGTCCACCGCCCGCGTGATCGCGTCGTCCTCGAAATACCAGCCGAAATTGCGTGCCAGCGCGCGCAGCTCGCCGGTGGTGTCCGACAGCAGATCCTCGTACCGCACGAGATGCAGGAACCGGTTGCCGAAATTGACATGGGTGGAGCACCACGAATGCACGTGCCGTTTCCACGCCTCGATCCCGAAATCCGGATGATTGCAGAACGCCTCGAGGCTGTCCGAATACCGGTCTAGCCCGGTCATGTAGCGATGGTAGCTTCGCATCACGTTCAGGGGATGGCGTACAACGTAGATGACATGGGCCATCTCTGCTTCAAAGCTGCTGTGCGACTTGTAGAAGCGCACTTGGGGCGACGCGAATTCATGGGCGAGCGTGTCCGGTGTCGCATCCAGGTCGGGGATGTAGGAGCGAACCGAGGAAAAGGTCGCCCGATGCGACGAGCCACCATTGCGCAGGCACATATTGGCCAGCAATACGGTCAGCCACGTGATTCCCGATTTCGGAAACTCCACGAGGTGGAAATCGTTCGAGTACTGCTGTCGCGGCAAGCATGTCCGGCGCGCCCGCAACCGGCGGGACGTGGTTCGTGTGCGGGATAGCGACCGCGCTTTACGGATCAGCTCCATGTTCGCACCCCCGTGGCTTCAGGATAAACAACATACAAGGTCGGACGTCGTTTGAGAATTCCTGTCGCGCGCCCGGGCTAATGGGCCGTCATTCCCACTCGATGGTCCCCGGCGGCTTCGAGGTCACGTCATAGGTGACGCGGTTGATGCCCTTGACCTCGTTGATGATGCGCGTCGCGGTCTCGCCGAGGAAGTCGTGGGAGAACGGGTAGTAATCCGCCGTCATGCCATCCACGCTCGTCACCGCGCGCAGCGCGCAGGCGAAATCATAGGTCCGCCCGTCGCCCATCACGCCGACGGTGCGCACCGGCAGGATGGCGACGAACGCCTGCCATATCTCGTCATAGAGCCCGTGCTTGCGAATCTGGTCGATATAGACGGCATCGGCCTTGCGCAGGATTTCCAGCTTCTCGCGGGTGATCTCGCCGGGGCAGCGGATGGCAAGGCCGGGGCCGGGAAAGGGGTGACGACCGATGAAATGGTCCGGCAGGCCCAGTTCGCGGCCCAGCGCGCGCACCTCGTCCTTGAACAACTCGCGCAGCGGCTCGACCAGTTTCAGCCCCATCTTCTCGGGCAGGCCGCCGACGTTGTGGTGGCTCTTGATCGTGACCGATGGCCCGCCCGAGAAGCTGACGCTTTCGATCACGTCGGGGTAGAGCGTGCCTTGGGCCAGGAACTCCGCGCCGTCAATCTCGCCCGCGTATTTCTGGAACACGTCGATGAACAGCCGACCGATGATCTTTCTCTTTGTCTCCGGGTCGCTTACGCCGTCAAGTTCACCCAGAAAAAGCTCTGACTCGTTGGCATGGATGAGCGGGATGTTGTAATGGTCGCGAAACATCGAGACCACTTCCTCGGCCTCGTTGAGGCGCAATAGCCCGTGATCCACGAACACGCAGGTCAGTTGATCGCCGATCGCCTCGTGCAGCAGCATCGCCGCGACCGAGCTGTCGACCCCGCCGGACAGCCCGCAGATCACCTTGCGGTCGCCCACCTGCTCGCGGATCTTGGCAATCGCCTCCTCGCGGTAGGCGCCCATCGTCCAGTCGCCGGCAAAGCCCGCCAGCCGCACGAAATTCTCGTAGAGCCGCCGACCATTGGGCGTGTGGTGCACCTCGGGGTGGAATTGCACCGCGTAATAGCGGCGCTCGCGGTCGGCGGTGATGGCAAACGGCGCGCCGGGAGAGGTGCCCAGAACCTCGAAACCGGGCGCGATTTCAGAGACATGGTCGCCGTGGCTCATCCAGACCTGTTCGCGCGTGCCGTCCGCGAACCAGCCGTCGAGAAACTCGCTTTGCAGCCCCGATGGCGTGACCCAGGCGCGCCCGAACTCGGCGGTTGCGTGCTCGCCCGCCTCGACGCGCCCGCCGAGGTCCTGCATCATCACCTGCTGGCCATAGCAGATGCCAAGAATCGGCACGCCCAGATCATAGACGGCCTGCGGCGGGCGCGGGCTGCCTGTGCGCGTGACGCTATCGGGTCCGCCGGAAAAAATCACCGCGCGCGGCGCGATCTCTGCGAGCAGCGCCTCGGTCACGTTCTGGTAGGGGTGGATTTCGCTATAGACGTTCAATTCGCGCAGGCGGCGCGCGATAAGCTGCGTCACCTGGCTGCCGAAGTCGATGATGAGAAGGCGGTCGTGCATGGGCTGGCTCATGGCCAGCCTAGTAGAACGCGCGCCATGTCTGCGCAAGAGGATGTCATCGTGCCGGCGGTGGCTCAGCCCGGCAACGATGTCGCTTTTCCCCCCAACGCGCCGCTATACGCCTCCGGACACGTCAGGCAACAAGTTAAAAACGCACAAATACCCGCTGGAACGCGGGCTGGACGGTTTGCGTGGACAGGCTCGAACACAAAGGGGGCACTCATGGCAGAAGCATCAGCGCGCAGCAGGCGGGCACGGGGCGGTGGCGGGGCCGCGCGCCGCGCAGAGCGCACCGCCGTGAGCGTCGAGACGGCGCGGTATATCGAGCGCAACATTCCCAATTTCGAGATTCTCTCCGAAGAGGCGCTCGAGATCATCGAGCACAACGCCGAGACCGTGCTCGAGGAGATCGGCGTCAATTTCGTGCAGAACCCCGTCGCGCTAGAGCGTTGGCGGCAGGCGGGCGCCGACGTTCAGGGCGAGCGGGTGCGCCTGCCCCGCGGGCTGGCGCGTCAATTGATCGCCACCGCGCCCTCGCAATTCTCTCAGCACGCGCGCAATCCCGCCCGCTCTGTCGAGATCGGCGGGCGCAACCTCGTGCTCGCGCCGATCTACGGCCCGCCCTTCGTGCATGACATGGAGCATGGCCGCCGCTATGCCACGCTCGAGGATTTCCGCAACTTCGTGCGGCTGGGCTACATGTCCAAATGGCTGCACCATTCCGGCGGCACGGTGTGCGAGCCCACCGACGTCCCCGTGAACAAGCGCCATCTGGACATGCTCCACGCGCACATGATCCTGTCGGACAAGCCCTTCATGGGCTCGGTCACCGAGCCCAGCCGCGCGCAGGACAGCGTCGATATGGCAGGGCTGCTCTTCGGCGAGGACTTCGTGCGCGACAACACGGTGATGACCAACCTCATCAACGTCAACTCGCCGATGACCTTCGACGACGTGATGATGGGCTCGCTCGAAGTCTACGCCTCGAACAACCAGGCCTGCATCATCTCGCCGTTCATCGTCGGTGGCGCGATGGCGCCGACCACGGTCGCGGGCACGCTGACGCAGGTGCTGGCCGAGGTACTCGCCGGCATCGCCTATTCCCAGCTCATCCGCCCCGGCGCGCCGGTGATCGCGGGGGCCTTTGTCACCTCCATCGACATGAACAGCGGCGCGCCCACGTTCGGGACGCCCGAGGCCGCCCACATCACCTATGGCATGGGCCAGCTCGCGCGGCGGCTGCGGCTGCCATACCGCTCGGCGGGCTCGTTCACCGGCTCCAAGCTGCCCGATGCGCAGGCCGCCTACGAGACCGCCAACAGCCTCAACATGGGGCTGCTGTCGGGTGTCAATTTCATGCTGCATTCCTGTGGCTGGATGGAGGGCGGGCTGGTTGCCTCGTTCGAGAAATTCGTGATGGACGCCGACCAGCTCGGCGTGCTGCACCATCTCGCCAAAGGCGTCTACATGGACGAGAACGGCCAGGCAATGGACGCGATCCGCGAGGTGGGGCCGGGCGGCCACTATCTCGGTTGCGCGCATACCCAGGCCAATTTCAAGACGGCGTTCTGGCGCTCTGACCTGCTCGATTACAAGCCTTACGAGACGTGGATCGACGAGGGCGGGCGCGACACGATGGCGCTCGCCAACGCGCGGGTCAAGAAGCTGCTCACCGACTACCAGCAGCCCGCGCTTGACCCGGCCATCAACGAGGCGCTCTCCGATTACGTGGCCAGGCGCAAGGAATCGATGCCCGACGCGTTTTCCTGAGCTTCGCGGTCCAGCAGTCGCGCCTCGCCCATCACCGCGATGAGCACCGCCACGTGATGCGCGGCGCGGTACGTCACCGCGCCGCCCCGGCGCGCCGCATCCTGCGCGCGCTCGATCTCGATCAGCCGGGCCAGCGCCTCGCGCGCCGTTGGCAGCGGCCCCGGCCCGATCAGCCGCGGCAGCGCCGTGCTCCGCACGTAGCCCGGCACGCCCAGCCGCGCGGCGCGCACCAAGAGCGGCGGGCGGCGCAGCGCGCCTAGCTTCCGATTAATTTCCTGCATGGCCCGAACTCCCTTATCGCGAACGTGTCCGGTCACCGTGGCACGGTTGGACGGGGTGTTGCGCGCAGGCCGGATGCAGCGTGCGGCGGGCACGGGCATTGTTCATGGTTTGTCAACGAAAGTTTAATTTCTTGAAACAGTTAACGAACCGGTAATCTTTGCACGTTTAAGTTGATCTGACCATGTGGATAAGCCTGTGGACAAATTGTCCCGGTGCCCGGGACCGTCCTCAGGCCGTAAATCGGGGAACCGCGATGCAAGAGCAGCTTATGACAAAACCCACCTTGCCAAGGGTGCCCTCCTGGGTGCCCGAGGCCGCGGTCCACTACCTTGCGCATATCGAGAGCGGCGCGTCCATCCGGGCGCTGGCGCGGCGGTCGGGGCGGCATGCCTCGACCGTGCTGCGCCAGATCCGGGCGTTCGAGACGCGGCGCGACGACCTGCTGGTGGACGATGCGTTGCGGCGGCTAGGCTGCATCGTCGGTCATGCAAGGAAAGCCGGTTCCCCAACCTTGGAGGCCCGCATGACCGCCACCCACCACAGCCCGACCGAAGACGACAGCACGACCCTCAGCGAGGCGCGGCTCAGGCGCGAGGCACGGCGCGTGCTGCGTCGGCTTTGCGAAACCGGCGCGCGGCTCGCCGTGGCCTCGGAGATGGACAAGGCCGTGGTGGTGCGCGACACCGGCACAGGCCAGCCCACCCGCACCGCCGTGGTCGATCGCGAGGTGGCCGAGGCGCTGGCGCTCAAGGACTGGATCGCCTGCGACAATCCCGGCCGCATCTCGCGCTACCACGTCACTGCAAGGGGCCGCGCCACGCTCGGGGAACTGCTTGCCGAGGAGGAAAACGCCGCCTCTGGCCTGTGCGAGGCGACGGTACTCGACGGGGCGGATGCGGGCGGCGATCCCGCTACGGGCGCGCGGCAGATGCGCTTTGCCCATGGCGACACGCCGCTCGCGGCGCTGGCGCGACGGCGCGACAAGGACGGCAAGCGGTTTCTCGACCCCGATCTGGTCAACGCAGGAGAACGCCTGCGCGAGGATTTCGAACTGGCACAGATGGCCCCGCGCACCGCGCAGAACTGGGATCACTTCCTCAGCCATGCGGGCGAGCCGCCCGCGCCTCCCGACGCGCCAGGCTTCGGTGCCGAGGCGGCGCGCGCGCGCCTCATCGGCGCGCTGCGCGAGCTCGGCCCCGGGCTGGGCGACGTGGCGCTGCGTTGCTGCTGCTATCTCGAGGGGCTGGAGGCCGCCGAGAAGAAGATGGGCTGGTCGGCGCGGTCGGCCAAGATCGTGCTGCGCATCGCGCTGCACCGGCTCAAGCGCCATTATGAGCGGCTGGGCAGGGACGCGAGCCTCATCGGCTGATCGCCCTTGCACCCGCGCCGGGAAGGCCCGATTATACACGCATGAGTATAACGCTGCGCCAGATTCGCTATTTCCGCGCCCTCGCCGAGCATCGCAATTTCGGGCGCGCGGCGTCCGAGATGAACGTCTCGCAGCCCGCGCTCTCGGTGCAGATCCGCGAGTTGGAGGCCGCACTCGGCGCGCGGGTCGCCGAGCGGCGCGCCCGTGACGTGTCGCTCACCCCGTTTGGACGGCGCGTCCTGCACCACGCCGGGCGCGTGCTGGAGGAGATGCAGGCGCTCTCGGAGGCCGCGCGCTGGCATGACGGGCTGTCGGGCGAGCTGGCGCTGGGCGTCATCCCGACCATCGCGCCCTATATCCTCCCCGGCGTGCTGGCGTCGCTGCGCACGCGCGACATCGCGCTCGACGTCCGGGTGCGCGAGGCCCGCACCGAGACCCTGGCCTCGGACCTGCGCACAGGGCGAATCGACGCGGCGCTGATGGCCTTGCCGCTGCCCGGCAACGATCTCGAATCCACCGGCCTGTTCGAGGATCGCTTCCTGCTGGCGGGCAGCGCTGCGCGGCTGGCCGCGCTCGGAGAGACGGTGCCCAACCCAACGGCGCTGGGCACCAGCCCGCTGTTGCTGCTGGAGGACGGGCATTGCCTGACCGACCAGGCGCTCGAGGTCTGCGGGCGGGGCAGGGGGCACGCCCAGATCGACACCGGCGCCTCGTCGCTGGGCACGCTGTCGCGGCTGGTGGCGGCGGGGTTCGGCCTGACGCTCATGCCCGAGATCGCCGCCCCCACCGAGGCGCGCGCTGCGCCGGGGCTGGTGCTGCGCCGGTTCGATTCGCCAGAGCCCGCGCGGCGTGTGGCGCTGGTGCGACGCCGGGGCGCGGAAAATGCACAATGGTTCGACGACCTTGCGCAGGTATTGCGCGCGGCGGGCGAAAGCCTGCTGGCGACGGCCCGCGCCGATTGGGGCACGGGCCGCTAAACACCAAACCACTCGTTACCACGCGATGGCACCGTTGACCCCGGCGCATACCGGCACGCGGCGATGCGCCACTGGAACTCGCCATCCCTCTCACCTATACTCCCCCCAAGTTACCAAATCATTCGCGGGGATTATATCGTGCGCGATCTCAAGATACCCGGGCAGCGCCACCCCGAGAAGGCGCGCCGCCCCGACAGTGCCCAACCGCGCAAGCCCGACTGGATCCGGGTCAAGGCCCCGAGTTCCAAGGGCTATTTCGAAACCCAGCGAATCATGCGCGAGCACAAGCTGGTGACCGTCTGCGAAGAGGCGGGCTGCCCCAATGCCGGCGAATGCTGGGGGCAGGGGCACGCCACCATGATGATCATGGGCGAAATCTGCACCCGTGGCTGCACCTTCTGCAACGTGGCCACCGGCAAGCCGCAATCGCTCGATGCGTTCGAGCCGGGGCGCGTCGCCGATGCCGTGCAGAAGCTCGGGCTCAACCACGTCGTCGTCACCTCCGTGGACCGCGACGATCTCGACGATGGCGGGGCCGAGCATTTCGCCCAGACCATTCGCGCCATCCGCCACCGTGCGCCCGGCACCACGATCGAGATCCTGACACCCGATTTCCTGCATTGCGACGCGAGCGTTCTGGAAACCGTGGTCGCGGCGAAGCCGGACGTGTTCAACCACAACCTCGAGACGGTTCCCGGCCTATATCCGGCGGTGCGCCCCGGCGCGCGCTACTTTCACTCCCTGCGGCTGTTGCAGCGGGTCAAGGAGCTCGACCCGTCGATGTTCACCAAGTCGGGCATCATGGTGGGCCTCGGCGAGGATCGCCAGTCGGTGCACCAGGTGATGGACGACATGCGCGCGGCGGATGTCGATTTCCTGACCATCGGCCAATACCTGCAACCCACGCCCAAGCACCACGCGGTCGCCCGTTTCGTGCCGCCCGACGAATTCGCCGCCTATGAAAAGGCCGCCTATGGCAAGGGGTTCCTGATGGTGTCGGCCACGCCGCTCACCCGGTCGAGCTATCACGCGGGCGACGATTTCGCGCGGCTGCGCGAGGCCCGGCAGGCGCGACTGGCCTGACCGGAACGCTAAAGGGCACGGTGGTCAGGCGCGCTTGCGGGGCTTGCCCGCGGGTTCGGGCTTGTGCTCGGGCGGATAGACCAGCCCCGCCGAAATCACCAGCTTGGCGGCGTCCTCGATGCTCATATCCAGCTCGATCACGTCCTCGCGCGGAAAGAACAGCAAGAACCCCGACGTCGGGTTGGGCGTCGTCGGCACGAACACGCTCAGAAGGTTGCTTCCGGTTTCGGCCTTGGCGTTCACCTCGCCACGCGCCTCGGTCGAGATGAAGCCGATGGCCCAGATATCCTTGCGCGGATACTGCACCAGGCACGCCTTCTCAAAGCTGCGATCGGATTGCGCGAACACCGTCTCGGCGATCTGCTTCACCCCCGAGTAGATCGAGCGCACCACCGGCATCCGGTTCACCAGCGATTCGGCAAAACCGATCATCGAGCGGCCGATCAGCCCCTTGGCGATCCA
Organism: Roseovarius sp. A46; assembly: GCF_004126395.1. Classification (NCBI taxonomy): domain Bacteria; kingdom Pseudomonadati; phylum Pseudomonadota; class Alphaproteobacteria; order Rhodobacterales; family Roseobacteraceae; genus Roseovarius; species Roseovarius sp. A46. Next base: position 143,393 of record NZ_PVWS01000004.1, read on the forward strand.
CCCCACGACGATGGTGAAGATCAGGAAGATGATCACGCCGACGCCGCGCAGGTTGACGCCGATATACTGCTCGGGCTGATAGCCTGCGGGGATAAGCGGCAGCACCATGCCATCGACCCATCCCGCCACCGTCCAGATGAGCCACAGCGTCAGCGCGACCGGCGCGATCACCACGATCCCGGTCAGAAAACTCGCCCGCAACCCCACAAGGCGCCTCGGTTTCTTCGGCTCGGGTGGCAATTCGTCGAAAGGCGTGTTCATCTCGGATCCATGCGGCGGCCACGCACGTATCTAGGCATGTTGGCCGTGGGCCACAATGGGGCAAAATCACGGGGCCGGAGCGCCGCCCCACGCCGGGGGCGGCCGCGAGGGGTTGCGCCCGTCCGTCACCGGGGCTATACGCGCGCCACTGATAATCCCGCAGGCATGGGCGGGCCGCCAGGGGGAGACATCCCCGACGGTCCACCGGTTGAAGTATCCGCTTCTCTCCCCGTGCCGAGGCGCAAACCGGAAAAGGATACGATAATGGCTCTTCCCGAGTTCAATCTGCGTCAGCTTCTCGAAGCCGGCGTTCACTTTGGCCACCAGACGCAGCGCTGGAACCCCCGCATGGGCGAGTTCATCTACGGCGCGCGCAACGGCATCCACATCATCGACCTGACGCAGACCGTGCCGATGCTCGACGCGGCGCTCAACGTCATCCGCGAGACCGTGGCCAAGAACGGCCGCGTGCTGTTCGTCGGTACCAAGCGGCAGGCCAGCCAGCCGATCGCCGACGCGGCCGAAAAATGCGCGCAGTACTACATGAACCACCGCTGGCTCGGCGGCACGCTGACCAACTGGCAGACCGTGTCGAAATCCATCCAGCGCCTGCGCGAGATCGACGAGATTCTCGAGGCCGGTGGCGAGGGCCTCACCAAGAAGGAGCGTCTCGGCATCGAGCGCGACCAGACCAAGCTTCAGTCGAGCCTCGGCGGCATCCGCGAGATGGGCGGCGTGCCCGACCTCCTGTTTGTGATCGACGTCAAGAAAGAGGCGCTCGCCGTGGCCGAGGCCAACAAGCTCGGCATCCCGGTCGTGGCCGTCGTCGATACCAACTGCTCGCCCGACGGGATCGACTATATCATCCCCGGCAATGACGACGCCGCGCGCGCCATCGCGCTCTATTGCGATCTGGTCAGCCGCGCCGCGCTCGACGGGATGTCGGCACAGCTTGGGGCCGCGGGCGTCGACGTGGGTGCGCTCGAAGAGGCGCCGGTCGAAGAGGTCATCGCCGAGGCGACCGAGAGCACCGACGCCTGAGCCGTCACGAAACCGTCACCGGGGCAGGGCTATCCCTCGCGCCCCGGGAACACCCGCTGATATTTTGAGGAGAGCCGAGAGATGGCGATCACTGCTGCAATGGTGAAGGAACTGCGCGACAGCACGGGCGCAGGTATGATGGACGCAAAGAAGGCGCTGACCGAGACGGGCGGCGACATGGAGGCCGCAACCGACTGGCTGCGCACCAAGGGCCTGTCCAAGGCCGCCAAGAAATCCGGTCGCACCGCCGCCGAGGGCCTCGTGGCGCTGAGCGTTGACGGCGGCCGCGGTGTCGCGGTCGAGGTCAATGCCGAAACCGATTTCGTCGCCAAGAACGCCGAGTTCCAGGACATGGTGGGCGCCATCGCCGGGGCCGCGCTTGACGTGGCCGACGTGGACGCGCTCGCCGCCGCCGAGATCGGCGGCAAGACCGTGGCCGACACGCTGACCGACAAGATCGCCACCATCGGCGAAAACATGTCGCTGCGCCGCATGGCCCGCGTCGAGGGCAAGGGCGTGGTCTCCTACGTCCACAACGCCGCGCGCGAAGGCATGGGCAAGATCGGCGTTCTCGTGGCATTCGACGGCGACGAGGGCTTTGCCCGGCAGGTGGCAATGCACATCGCCGCGTCCAACCCCGCAGCCCTCGACGAGGCCGCGCTCGACCCGGCCATTGTCGAAAAGGAGCGCGCGGTCCAGATCGATATCGCCCGTGAATCGGGCAAGCCCGAGGCCGTGATCGAAAAGATGATCGTGGGCCGGATGAAGAAATTCATCGCCGAGGCCACGCTCATGGGCCAGGCCTTCGTGATGAACCCCGATCTTACGGTCGAGGCCGCCGCCAAGGAGGCCGGCACCGCGATCACCGGTTTCGTCCGCCTCGAGGTGGGCGAGGGGATCGAGAAGAAGCAGGAAGATTTCGCCGCCGAGGTGGCCAAGGCCGCACAGGGCTGATCCTACCCCGATCAGGACGCATCGAGAGGCCCCCGGTTTCCGGGGGTCTTTTCGTTTCGGGACACGCGATCAGAAAGGCGGCGGTGCGCCCGAAGACGCACCGCTATGACCGATCGCAATTGGGGATGAACGAGGGTCAAACCGAATTCGACTGCCGACACCGAAATGGGTGCCAACAGCCGAAATCCGGCAATGCCGGAAGAAAACGGTCCCCCAGAAACGCTTGGGGCTAGCGCCGCCTTCCGATGTTCCAAGCCAAAAAAGGCCATCACTCACGGAACACATCTCTTGTGCAACTTTACGCTGCGCAAGGAAAGTAAGGGATTCCTTACCGGGCAGCGAAGCCATTGATGCCCCAAGGTCTTCTGAATCACCCTCGGGCGAGGATGAATATCTGGTTCTGGAAAGCCGCCTTGAGGATCGCCTGCGCCGTCGTCTCTACCGACAATGCGCGACGCGCCAGCCTCAAGTGTTTTTCCACCGTGGCGGGTGTCAGCCCCATCAGCACCGCGATGTCCTGCACCGTCTTGCCGTCGCCGACCCACTCCAGCACCTCGCGCTGCCGGTCGGTGAGCGGGCGGCGCGGCGATTCGTAGGGCAGGGACATGACGCAGCGATGCACCACGTTGTTGAGCGCGAGAATCGCCTCGCCATCGCGTCGCCAACACGCATCCACCTCGGCCTGCGTCATCCCCGGTCGCGCGGTCAGCGCGATCGCCGCCTTCATTCGCGGACGTAGCGAGCGAAAGCTGATCGAGTAGCCCGCCGTCACCCCGTGCCGCCGGTTGAAGGCGATCACTGCGCGTTCCTCGGGGGTGAAATCATCCGCCGCCGCGCGTGTATCGAGCACCGACCACGAGCACGCGCCGTCATTCTCCAGCGACCAGCGCACCATCGGCGCGTGGAAATACAGCCCCTCGTTGACAAACGTCTCGGCATAATCGGAATCGTGGTTCGTCAGCACGATGAAATCGTCGGGGCTGCCCAGCGAATGCGCGGTGCGGTGTTGCGTGCAGCCATAGAGCAGCCGGTCAAAGCCGTATTCGCCCATCGTCCGGGTGTGGATGTTCCACAGCTCTTCCATCGTGGTCGCGTCCAGCAGCCGGTTCAGGACTGCCGACTCGATCATCCACGACGCTCCAGATGCGCGCGCAGCGCGTCGATGGCCAGAACATAGCCCTGCGCGCCAAACCCGCAAATCACGCCGAGCGCCACCCGTGCGATGTAAGAGCGGTGGCGAAACGACTCGCGCGCATGGACGTTCGACAGGTGCAGCTCGATGGTCGGCACCTCCGCCGAACTGATCGCGTCCATCAGCGCGATGGAGGTATGTGTATAGGCGCCGGCGTTGAGGATGATCCCGTCATGCTGTCCGCGCGCCGCGTGGATGGCATCAATGAGGGCACCCTCGTGGTTGCTCTGCGCGAAATCGAGCGCGAGCCCCAGCGCCTCGGCATGCGCGCGGCACATCGCCTCGATATCGCCAAGCGTCTCGTGGCCATAGACCTCGGGCTGCCGCTTGCCCAGCAGGTTGAGATTGGGGCCGTTCAGGATCAGGATGGAAGCCATGCGGAAATCTCCTCAATGCATCTAGATAACCCCGGGGCGCGCGATCTGTCGAGGGCTCGCGTGCATCTGAACTTCGTCGTTCAAATACATGATTTCCAATTGAAATCGGAACGGGCTAAGCTGTCGGTAGGTTGTGTTGGTCATTCTGGCGTGATGTTATTGGGGTGTATCCCCTTGACATACGGTAACTGGATTCCCATCTGTGTATTAGCAGAGGGATACGACCATGAAACCGACAAACGTTCGCCAGTTCTTCCAGAAGTTTCCGAATGACGACGCGTGTTTAGAGCACCTTTTTGATGTGCGGTTTGGCCAAGGCCATGCCTGCCCCAAGTGTGAGCGCGCTGCCAAGTGGTATCGCCTGCAATCCGAGCAAGCCTATTCGTGCCAGTGGTGCGGCCACCACATTCACCCGATGGTCGATACGATCTTTGAAAAAAGCCGCACCCCTTTGCAGCTTTGGTTCTATGCGGTTTTCCTGTTCACCACATCCAAGCATGGCGTGAGCGGCAAAGAGCTACAGCGCCAGCTTGGAGTTACTTACAAAACCGCATGGCGCATGGCCGCGCGCATCCGCAAGCACATGGCCGATGTGGACGGCGAAGCGCCCCTTGGCGGTGCCGGGAAGATCGTAGAGGTCGATGAGACCTATGTGGGCGGCAAGACAAAAGGCATGGATTGGCGCGACCGCAAGACTGTTGTCATGGGCATGGTCGAGCGCGGCGGTGATGCCATGCTCAAAGTAGTGCCGGATCAAACCCACTTGTCGCTGATCCCTCGGATCATGCAGAACGTGAAGCAGGGATCGGAAATTCATACTGACGAACTGCGGACTTATCAGAAGAAGTTCAATCCTGCGGAATACACGCACAAGACGGTAAACCACGGCAAAGGCGAGTATGCCAAGCTGGACGGCACCAGCACCAACCAGATCGAGAGCTTTTTCAACCACCTGAAAAAGTCGATTGCGGGCACGCACACGAGCGTATCGCGCAAACACTTGGAGAGCTACGTGAAAGAGTTCGAGTATCGCTTCAATCGTCGCTCTCGCCCTCAGACGATGCTGGACGAGTTGCTTTCGTCTTTTCCCGAGCCGGACGCTTGATAGTCTCATCTAGCTTATCGAGGTCGCCCTCCGGGTCGGCCTCGTGCTCCTTGATGAAGTCTTCAATCTTCCCCGTCTTCCGGGCTTTTTTGAGATTCCATCTGCTCATCTTCCAGCACCTTTACAAAATTCCTGATGGAGTCTCTGCTCACCTCAATGCTCTCGTAGATACGGTGATCGCTGCCTCGAATTACCGAGTCAATATCGTCAGCATTTTCCACAAAATAAATGGGCCGATCAAGGTTTACAATGGCGCTCCCATTGTTTGGCTTGCCTCTTGCCTTGAGCACGCCGAGGTTTACGCCTCGACGCAACAAGCTGGCAAAAAACATCGCATATGGCGTTTCGCTGCCGCACTCTGCGCCCCAAACATCATATTCTGCGCGGTCTTCCTCGAGAGCGGTGGTGCCCAATTCATCACGATAGAAAGCCGCCGCGTCTGGAAGACTTAACCAATCTGGGTCTTTTTCGGGTTGCAGCCGACGGATTTCTTCAATTGCCTCATTTCGCTGCCTAAGGAAAGTCTGAACAACGCCTTCTGCTGCGCCGACGCGCCGATGTGAGGGCCATGCCGGGCATCAGGCAGCTTGTTTCCAGCGGCTTTCGGGCTGCTTCGGCCGCTCGGTTGGTGGACAGGCCAATTC
>NZ_PVWS01000050.1:0-12940 GCF_004126395.1 Roseovarius sp. A46
CGAACAGGATCGAACACCGGTTAACCAAACCCAACCACCCGTGGAGTTCCGAGGATCAGAAAACAGTCCGGGGGACTGTTTTCCCGAGGGACGGCCAGGTCGAGAGGATGAATCGGACGATCAAGGACGCGACGGTCAAGCGCTTCCACTACGACAGCCACGATCAACTGCGCACACACCTCACAGACTTCATGGCAGCCTACAATTTCGCCCGGCGCCTCAAGACCCTCGGTGGCCTCACACCATACGAATACATCTGCAAGGTCTGGACCTCAGAGCCGGATCGTTTCATCCTCGACCCGATCCACCAGATGCCGGGACTGAACACCTAAGCAGCCATACAGACGGTGAAAATGCCACTAGCTCTGTGACACGGCTTCACTCCTGAAGAGGATTGGATCGGAGCCGCCATATTGACCCAAGTAACTGAGCACGCTGGGCGGCACCCCGTCGTCGTGCGGTGCGTAGAGACCACATCGCCGCAAGGTCGCGCGTAGATCTACACTGCGTCCGATTTTTTCCAGCACAACGCGCGAGGCAATGGGTTCATGTGCAGCGGTTGCGGTAACGCCCATCTTCATCCCATTCAGTGTGCTGGGACCGGCTTTGATGATGTGACCGCCCCCCGACGGCATCAATGTGCCAAGGTGGGTCTGCAACGATCCACAAAGGAGAGCGGTCATGTCGGAGATTATCACGGTCGGGCTCGATCTGGCGAAGAATGTGTTTCAGGCCCACGGGGCGGATGGAGCGGGGCAGCCTGTTCTGCGCAAGAAGTTGCGGAGGGGTCAGGTGCTGGCCTTCTTCAGCGAGTTGCAGCCCTGTGTTGTCGCGATGGAAGCCTGTGGCGGCGCTCATTTCTGGGGCCGTGAGATCGGCAAGTTGGGCCATGATGTACGGCTCATCCCACCCGCCTACGTGAAGCCCTTTGTCAAACGCCAGAAGAATGATGCAGCCGATGCCGAAGCGATCTGCGAGGCCGCGCTGCGTCCGACGATGCGCTTTGTACCTGTGAAGAGCGAAGAGACGCAGGGTGCGGCGATGGTGTTCCGCGTGCGTGAGCTTCTGATCCGGCAGCGGACCCAAGCCATCAATGCACTGCGAGGGCATTTGAGCGAGTTCGGACAGGTCGCGCCACAGGGGGCAGGGAATGCATCGAAGCTGATTGCAATCGTCGAAGACCCGGAAAGCGGCTTGCCAGCCGATGCTATCCCCACACTCAAGGTGCTGATCGCGGCGCTGACCCAGCTGGAGGCAGAGATTGTCAAGCTCGATGCCGAGATCGCCCGCCGGGCCAAGGAAAACGACGTGGCGCGCCGCCTGATGACGGTGCCGGGCATCGGTCCGCTGATCGCTACGGCCATCGCGACCCCTGCACCGCCGCCCGAGACGTTCCACAAGGCCCGGGATTTTGCAGCCTGGCTTGGCCTCACGCCCCGCCAGCATTCGACAGGCGGCAAGCAACGGCTGGGGGCCACGACGAAGATGGGCGAACGGTCCCTCAGGCGGCTGCTGATCATTGGCGCCAACAGCGTCATCATCAAGCGCCACGTTCATACCGAAGCCCGACTGGGCACCTGGTTGGCCGGAATGCTGTCACGCAAGCCACCAATGCTGGTGCGCGTTGCGCTGGCGAACAAGATAGCGCGGATCGTCTGGGCCTTGATGGCCCGGGGTGGCGTATACCAGTCTCCGGCCACGGCGGCATGAGCCAGCTGTAGGTCGCGAGGGCGTCGGAGCGGAAGAGGGCAAGGAGCAGTTTGGCGCAACAGTCGTGAGACGGGATCGGGGGAACCAGTGCGCAACAGAGTGCCTATGAGCACGCGGCTTTGATCTGGACCCGATCTTCGAACACCATGCGGGCCCGCGGCATGTATGACGCCGCATACGAGGCCGGATACATGTCAGCACCCGGTGACGCGTCGAAATCAGCTCCGAAGATTCCTCTTGCGCAAGGGGCGGTTATACATGTTGCACAAAGCAGGTGAGGCGCGCATACAGGTCGAGGGAGCGGTGCTGAACCCCGCTGGCGGCGATCTCCTGCATGCGGCGGCCCATCCGGCCGAGCGGCATCGGGGCACGCACGCGATCCGTGTCCTTTCCTTCGTAATGTTCCTCGTCGCGCACAACAGGCTCGGCCGTGCCACGGGCATGTTCGGCGACTACCGCCATGTCCTTGAGCACCTGCACCCGACCCGCGAGGCCGCGCACTTCCACCGACTGGCCGACGAAGCAGAACGGAACGCTGTAGCGCCGACCCTTGAAGCTTACGGTGCAGTCGATCCCGACCGGCCTGTACACGACAACGTCGGCCGCTCGGGGTCGTACTCCCGGCCACGGAACACCCTTGGGATCACCATTTCCAGCACCTGGAGTACCTCTCCGATTGCCTGCGGATCGGCGCATGACAGAGATGCTTCGCTACAACACGGGCAAGCTGCAGCTCTACTTCTTCCCGTCGAGTGTCTGGCGGGTGCTGATGGCCAACGGCCCCGACGACCTCAGCAGCGAGATGATCCTGGGCATTGCCCGGGTCCTGGAGTTCGGCGCCAAGACGTACAGCAAGGACAAATGGCGCAGCAGTAGGCAGCTGGTGCAAATGCGCCGACAGCGGCCTTAGTCACCTCTTCGCCTATATCGACGGCGAGACCCACGACCCGGAGAGCGGCTTGCCGCACCTCGCCCACCTGGGCTGCGACCTGGTCTTCCTCATTGAGTTCCAGGCCAGCAAATCAGGTCTCGACGACCGCTACAAGCGCCCGCCCCAGAAAATCGCGCCGCCGCACGTCAAACTGGATTCGCCCGAGGCCTACCTCCTGGACCTGATCGCTCGCTGGCTGGAGACCGAGGACGACCAGTTCATCGAGGAAGCCCTCGTCGTGCTCAACGACATCTACGGGAAGGGTGGAGATGAAGCGCAAACCGCCTGACCCTGGCGACCTGCTGCACGTCCTGCTGCTCTGGCTCTGCCCCGTCTACCTCGCCAGCCTGCTGGCCTTCTTCCTGGAAACCATGAAATGAACATGACCGAATACGGGGAGACGGCGCTAACGAGATCGAGGCGAAGAGTGAGACAATCCCGGACGCCACGCCGCGTTGTGTAAGTCAGGCTGACTCCGAGACCGGGCCTTCTCCAGCGAGAGAACAATGTCCTGGGAGCATTCAGGGGATCACTTCGAAGCGGTCGACATCGACCATTCCATGATCGGTAATTTTCAGATGCGGGATGACAGGAAGCGCGAGAAAGGCCATTTGCAGGAACGGCTCTTCGAGTGATACTCCTAGAGTTTTTGCCGCAGTGCGCAAGTCACGCAGTTTTTCTTCTACACGCTCAAACGGCTCAAGGCTCATCAAGCCCGCAATCGGCAAGGCCAGCTCGGCCAGAATCTTGCCGTCGCGCACCACGACGAACCCCCCTTCGATCTGTTGTAGGCGGATGGTTGCAAGGGCAAGGTCGTCATAATCAACACCAACCGCGACGACGTTGTGATGATCATGACAAACCGTTGCCGCGATGGCGCCGCGTCGGATATCGAACCCGCGGACAAAGCCAGTGGCGATATTCCCGACTTTGCCGTGCCGTTCGATTACTGCAACCCGAGCCAAGTCCTGAGTGGGGTCCGGGTATTTGTCGCCTGCCTCCGGGGGGATTTCTTCGATCAGGTGCTCGGTAATAATCTTTCCTGGAATGATTCCAATGATCGGCGTCTGGGTTCGGTTGCCCTCGCACCGAAAGGAATCCGCGGTGATTAGTGGCAATTTGACCGATTGCCGCGCGATCGGTTCGGTGATTTTTCGCGCAGCGAATTCGGCATCATCGGCAACACGGCCGCCGGACAGAACCATTTCAGCGCGACAGGTCGCCAGATCATCGAGCACGACGATATCGGCGCGCTTGCCGGGAGCGATCTGCCCTCGATCCTTCAGGCCAAATGCCTCTGCGGCAGAAAGGCTCGCGGCACGATAAACTGAAAAAGGATCGGCCCCCCGGGCTATGGCGGTCCTGATTATATGATCCAGATGCCCCTGCTCCGCGATATCGAGCGGATTGCGATCATCCGTGCAAAAGCAAATATAGGGAGAATTGAGTTCCGTAATAAGTGGCGTCAGCGCTTCCAGGTCCTTAGACACCGATCCTTCACGGATCAGAATGCGCATGCCCTTTTGCATTTTTTCCAACGCCTCTTCTGATGTGGTTGCTTCATGCTCCGTTCGGATCCCAGCCGAGACATAAGCATTCAGGTCTCGCCCCCGCAGCAGAGGCGAATGACCGTCTATATGCTGGCCCCGGAAAGCCTCCAGCTTTTTCATTACATCGGGGTCCGCGTTAATAATGCCGGGGTAGTTCATGAATTCCGCGAGCCCGAGCACTGCTGCATGATCCTGGAAGGCGATCAGGTCATTGACGTCGAGCGTCGCCCCGGTGGTTTCCATGGCCGTCGAGGGAACGCAAGACGACAGCTGCACGACGATATCCATGATCGTGTGTTGGCTGGCATCGAGAAAATAACGGATGCCCTCGGCTCCCGCCACATTGGCAATCTCATGCGGGTCGCATATTGCCGTTGTGACGCCCTTGGGGCAGACGCAGCGATCGAATTCGAACGGCGTCACGCAGGAGCTTTCGATGTGCAGATGCGTGTCTATGAACCCGGGAACCAGATACTTGCCTGTCACGTCAATGACCTGTTGACCTTCATAGTGATCACATATCCCGACGATGGTCTCCCCGCAGATTGCAATATCTCCTTCCAGAAACCTTCCTGTCACGGTATCCAGAACGCGGCCGCCGCGCAGGACGAGATCGGCGTCTGTCCGGCCGCGGGCTTGTGCGATAAGTGTTTGGAGCGGTTGCATGACAGTCTCCTCATTCCACGGCCTGCATTCCCAAGCGCGCTAACGTCCGGCGTTCCACGATTAGAACCGCGTAATAGAATACGACGGACAGGCAGACGGATACCGCGGCGACCGTCCAGATCATGGCATAGTCCAGATATCCGCGGGATTGGTTCAGCAGGTTGCCAAGGCCAGTCCCGGTCGCGAGCCATTCAGCAATCATCACCCCCAAAAGCGCACGCGGAACTGTCAAGCGCGTCGCGGCGAAGAGATATGGCAAGGCGGCCGGGATGGAGACCATGCGCAACTCGTTCCACGCGGATGCACCGTAGGCTCGCGGGAGGTCGAGTACCGAATGGGGCACACGTTGAATCCCCTGAACCAACAGAACGAAGGCCGGAAAGAACGTCACTGAGATCGTGATCCAAAGTGTGACCGAGTGTCCGCGTCCCAGTATCAGCACGAGAAGCGGTGTCAGGGCCACGAGCGGCATGGTTTGCGTGACAAGGGCAATCGGCATGAAGGTTCGGATGAAACCGGGGAAAATCCGCGCCGATATGGCAAGCAGAAATGCAAAGCTAAGTCCGGCAATCATGCCGATCGCAGTGAGCGGTAGCGTCTCCATCAGAGCAGCCCAAAGTTTTGCCCGCGCGATGTGGGACGTATCGGTGGCGAACAGGTATTGGACAACACCGAGCGGTGTCTTGGCAATCAAGTCCGGCACGCCCGAAAGCTTGATGAAACCCCACCAGACAATGAACGGAAAGAGGACCGCGCCGGCAGAGATCGCCACGCGTACCAGGACCGGCTTGTCGGCATCACCATCCGCATCCGGAATAGCCGTGTTAAGTGTTACTGAGCGCGTACTGCCCAGGGTTCGGGTCGAAATGACTGCAAAGACAAGATAGCTTAGCCCGGCGATCAATGTCGCAACTAGCCCGATGCCCCAAAGCCGGGCCGGATCACCGCGACCGAGGGAGCCCAGTAGATAGGTCCCGAGCCCCCAGCGCCCGCCGCCACCGAACTCCGCAAGGATCGCCCCGAGCACTGCGTTCGGTGCTGCTATACGCAGGCCGCTGAGTATGTCGGGCACGGCACCGCGCAAACGCACAAATTTCATCACAAGCCAGTCTTTGCCGCCGTAGGCGCGTACCACATCAGCCGCACGGGTGTCGTACTGTGACAGCCCAACGACAGTTGCGCTCATTGTCACGAAATAAACCCCTAGCGCAGCGAGTGCCACACGCGGGGCCATGCCTGACAATGTCAGCACAAGAATGGGGGCAATCGCGATGGGAGGTAAAGCAAAGACGGCAATATTGAATCCGCGCGTTAAACGCATCAGGGTCGGAAAGAGGACGAAGACGATTCCTGCACCAATGGCGACCACATTTCCAACTACAAATCCCAGTGTTGATGCATATACCGTTGCAGCGACATGGCCGGGATAATCGCCGCGATCTGCCCAGAATTGCACCAGGATTTCGGTCAGCCCAGGAAGCGCCCCACCAGCCACCCAATCCATTCGACCAACGAACTCCCAGGCCAGAAGCAAAATGGCCAGGTTGCGGAATAGGGCGCTGCGAAGAAATTCGAATTTATTCGCCATGAAGCACCCTTGCAATTTTTTCGCACAATGCGTGGAAATCTGGGTCGGAATACAGCTCCATCTTACGCGGACGCGCGAAGGGGATTTCCGCGGCCTCGACCACCCGTCCGGGATTTGAATGCATCACGACCACGTTATCGGCGAGAAACACCGCTTCGTCGATACCGTGGGTGACGAGGAGCGCGGTTGACTCCGTTTCCATCCAGATCCGCTGCAATTCGACATTCATCTTGCGCCGGCGGATCTGGTCCAGCGCACCAAAGGGCTCATCCATGAATAGCACTTCCGGCTCAGTGATAAGCGATCTTGCGATCGAAACACGCTGCCGCATGCCGCCGGACAATTGCCCAGGCAATGCTTTCTCGTAGCCTCTCAACCCAACGAGTTGGATGAGTTTTTCGATCTCATGACGGTATTTCTCGGGATCACGCTTCAGAACCTCCAAAGGAAGCGATACGTTGCGCTCGACCGACCTCCAGGGAAGCAGTGCAGCGTCCTGAAAGGCCACTCCGGTGACACCGCCAGCTGTGGCTTCGGCCGGCGGTTTTCCAGCGATCCGTACTTCTCCGCTGTCGTAATCCTCCAAACCCAACGCAACGCGCATGGCTGTGGATTTTCCGCAGCCGGACGGCCCGATTAGAGCGGTGAATGAACCTGGCGCACAATCCAGGTTCATATCCTTAAGCGCCTCGACCTCCGAGCCCCGTCCACGGTATGTCTTGTGGACGGCGCGCAGATGGATACCATGATCCTGAAGCATCAGATCTCCTCGAGAAGCGTGGTGTCGAACATGTCGCGGGTGCCGTTGATCCCAATGGCCTTAAGCGCTTCGAGGTTTTGCTCAATCGCCGTTTCCGACATCGAGTACACACCATTCGGCGAAACGATAAGGTCCTTCTGAGCCTTGTTGAAAAAAATCTCGTTTTCGATGGTGCGGCCAGTGCCCTTGAACCACGACCCTTCCCACTGCGGAGGATAGGCCGTCGGGTCCGCGAGATTCTCGTCCCAACCCTTGCGGCTTGCACGCAGCCAGGCCACCAGCTCGGCCCGTTTGCTCGCAAGTGTTTCTTCGGTCACGACGACTGTGTCGTTGAAAAGGGTTACGCCATAGTCGAAAAGTAAGAAGGAATGCGCCTCTTCGCCCATTTGGGAGATCGTATAGGGAACGTTCGTGGTGAAATCCAGCGAGGCGTCGATTTCACCACGAACCAGCGGTGTCGGATCATACGCATAGGGCACGATATTGACCGCATTCCGATCTATTCCGTTTAGGTTCAACAACGCCTCGACTGTAACGGTATTCACCGGCGGAACGGCAATTGTCTTCCCAACCAGGTCGGAGGGCGCGCTTATTGGGTTCTTCTTCAAAGACACAACGCCGATCGGGTTCTTCTGATACTGTGCTCCAATGATTTTAAATTTGGCCCCTTGTTGGGAAATGGCCCGGATCGTTGTGTCTGGCGTCGTTAGCGCTAGATCAGCCCGGCCCGCGATGATCGTGCTTTCGGGAATTACGTCGGGCCCCCCGGAAAGATATGTCAGATTCAGCCTTTCCTGGTCGTAGTACCCCTTGTCAATCGCCAGGAAGTAGCCGGCAAATTCTGCATCGTTGATCCAGGACGCCTGCATTGCAAAGGGGCTCGTCGCAAGAGCATGGCGCGGAAGTCCGGCGACAGTTGCGGCGGCGGCGGTGGATTGTAAGAAAGTTCTTCGATTGATCGGTTGTGCCATTGGTAACTCCTGGTGTTGAAAATCAGTGGTGTCTTTGCGTCAGGACATGGGCGGAGCCAGACCTTGCAGCGCACGCAGCTCTTGAAGCGGTGGCGTCTGGTCGATTTGCTTGGGCTCCAGCAGATCCCAGATCACGCCGTGCGGACGCTTGGCGCGGCGTTCGACCTCGTGCAGACCTCCGGGGGTGGCAATGTAGTCAACCAGAATGTCCGTTGGGCTCGGATGCAGTTTTTCTTGAACGACCTGACAATCATGCACGGCGGCAACAACCGGCGTCTCTTCACCCACGAGGCCGAGATCGGTGAACATACCCCATTCCAGGTCGAAGAAGCCGTGGCCTTTGCCGAAACGCACCCCGTCGACCGACACGGCTGAGGCACCCGTCACAAGGAAGTCAATCTTGCCGTGATGGGCGATCTCTGCTAGCGAGATCGGCTTCCCGAAATGCTCCATCCCATCAAGCCATGCGGCATACAATTCGTCCCCTTTCGGAACACTCCCGGGTTCGATGTATCGGAACCCACGATAGATCCCGTATGTCGACATGAAAAAAGGCTTCTTCATCTCGATCAGGTGGCATCGCAAGTCTACCAGGCAGTTGTCTGGCGTTACGAACAGGAATTCGGCCTCCTGGAAAGCCTTCATGTCGAGAATGCGCCTGGTCGCTGTTTCAGAACCTTCGAAATCTGGGATGACCTCTGCAAAGTTCTTGTCGAACCGTGTGTCCGGCTTGGCCACGTCTTTCAGTTTTCCCCAGATCTGTTGGCGGATGATGTTTGATTTTGACACGATATGCCCCTACGGTTTCAGTGTGCTGTTTCATGGTTTCAAGTATCGTTCCATCGTTTCAGAAATATGAAACCATTGTTTCAGCGAGTCAAGAAAAATAACAAGATATTGAAAAGGCTATATATTGTCCACACGGTTGTCCCTGAGAATCCAAGAACGTATCTCCCGCCTGACAAGAAGTGAGCAGAAGTTGGCGAAGGTGATTCTCGCGTCTCCGACGATTATTGAAACACATTCTGCGACGGAACTCGCGGCCCTCGCGAATGTGTCAAAGGCGACAACCGCGCGGTTCTTTCGTGCGCTTGGCTATGCCGATTTCGAAGAAGTCAAAGTCCAGGCGAGGGAGGAGCGAGACCGAACTCAGCCTTACAGCTATTCGGTATCACCCAATGGAAATCCGGTCCTGGGCCGGAAGATCAGTGAGCATCTCGAGCTGGAGCTTGTGAACCTCAACCGGACATTTGAGGAAATGGACCCCGATGCTCTCCGTCAGGCGTCCCGAATGATCGCGGACGCGCCTAGGGTCTGGTTTCTGGGGTTGGACAGCAACATCTGGTTCGCGCGCTACGCCCGTGCCGTTTTTCTCAGGCTGAGGCACAACGTCAATGCGGTGAATGTCAGCGAAGGCACCCTAGCCGAAGACCTGGCCATGATGGGGCCGCGTGATGTGCTCATTGTCATGGCACAGGGGCCGCAATCCAAGGACTTGAATCTAATCTTGTCACACGCACGAACGACCCGGGTCAATATCATCATGATCACGGATCACACCAATTTAGCTCAGGCCAAGCGCTTTGCCGACATGGTCTTGCGCTGCCATATCGCGAATTACGGACTGATCGAGACCCACACAACAATGGTTAGCCTACTGCGCCTTCTGGCCGTGTCCTATGTGGGCCACGTGGGGGAGGCAGCCGTGCGACGCGCCGGACTGATCGATGACATCAACGAAGAATTGGAGAGATTTGGCTGAGAGGTAAAGCGGAAGATGCGACCGTTCTGGCCAGGGTGGTCAACGGCTTGCAGTTACCCACAAGTGTCCGGCGGCGGCGTTGCGATGCGTGCTCCTTCGACGAGATCGGTGAGGCGGGAGAGGCCCCGCCATATCACGGTCGTACCTGGTGGCGGGTCAGAAGTGCGGTTGAGATAGCCACCGAGCCGTGCGACGGTCCTGACATAGAAATCAAGATCGCGCGGCGCCTGGCTCTTTCTGTCCGGCGTCGCGTACTCAAGCAGGTGGCGCTCGGCGTCCGTGAAGACCGCCGCAGGGGCCATGTTAGGCGCCTCGCGGCTGAGCATAGTCAACCAGGATACCCGCCAAGCCACGACACTGCACAGCGCGATGCAGTTGGCCAAGCTGTTGGATGTCACTGAGAACTGACCCAGCAGCCGTCGAAATTGTCACTGAGATTTGACCCATGTGGAACCTTGCCCCTGACGGGATTTGTCGGGGGATATTGGAGTGATCGACATGGGATTTTTGAGCGTCATTCGACGTTGGGCTTTGCGGGACAAGATGCCCATCCGCGAGATTGCGCGGCGGACTGGGCTGTCTCGCAACACGATCAAGAAGTATCTGCGGGCGGGGATTGTTGAACCCCGGTTCCTGACGCCGGCGCGGCCGACCAAGCTGGACCCTTATGCGGAGAAGTTGTCAGGCTGGCTGGTGACGGAGCAGCGCAAGTCGCGCAAGGACCGGCGCACCGCAAAGCAGATGCACGCTGATCTGGTTCAGCTTGGCTATGACGGCTCGTATGAGCGGGTCGCAGCCTTTGTGCGGAACTGGAAAGGTGACCGGCAGCGCGCGCAGCAGACGACCGATCGCGGGACATTCGTGCCGCTGGTGTTCCGACCGGGCGAGGCGTTCCAGTTCGACTGGAGCGAGGACTGGGCCAATGTTGGCGGCGAGCGCATCAAGTTGCAGGTGGCTCACATCAAGCTGTCGCACAGCCGCGCGTTTCTGGTGAGGGCATATCTGCTCCAGACCCACGAGATGCTGTTCGACGCGCACTGGCACGCGTTCCGGGTCTTCGAGGGCGTGCCTGGCCGCGGGATTTACGACAACATGCGCACAGCGGTGGATCGTGTGGGTGCCGGCAAGAAGCGCGACGTGAATGCGCGGTTCATGGCCATGACCAGCCATTACGTCTTTGAGCCCGATTTCTGCAACCCGGCGGCGGGCTGGGAGAAAGGCCAGGTCGAGAAGAATGTTCGCGATGCGCGCCACCGGCTCTGGCAGGTGATGCCGGCCCTCCCGGATCTTAATGCGCTGAATGTGTGGCTTGAGGAACGGTGCAAGGCACTATGGGCTGAGACCGCGCATGGCAGCCTGCCCGGCAGCATTGCCGATGCCTGGGAGGTCGAGAAGCCCGCGCTGATGCCGTTGCCTACGGGTTTTGATGGTTTTGTCGAACACAGCAAGCGGGTATCACCCACCTGCCTGATCACCTTCGAGCGTAATCGCTACTCTGTGCCTGCCAGCTTTGCGAACCGCCCCGTCAGTCTGCACATCTATCCCGAACGGCTGGTGATCGTGGCGGAAGGGAGCGTGGTCTGCGAGCATCAGCGCATCATTGAACGGTCGCACCGGCAACTTGGCCGCGTCATCTACGACTGGCGCCATTACCTTGCCGTGGTCCAGCGCAAGCCGGGCGCGCTTCGTAACGGCGCCCCGTTTGTCGAGATGCCGGAGGCATTCCGTCAGTTGCAGGGACAGATGCTGCGCAAGCCCGGAGGCGATCGCGAGATGGTCGAGATCCTGTCCCTGGTCCTGCATCACGATGAACAGGCCGTGCTATGCGCCGTGGAAATGGCGCTGGAGGCGGGCGTGCCAACCAAGACGCATGTGTTGAACCTGCTCCACAGGCTGGTGGATGGCACGCCGACCGACCAGCCCGATGTGACGCCGCCTTCGAACCTCGTCCTCACGAAGGAACCTGAGGCCAACGTCGCACGCTATGACGGATTGCGGGGAGGCACACGCCATGCGTCATGACCCCGCCGGAGCCGCCATCATCATCATGCTGCGCAGCCTGAAGATGCCGGGCATGGCGCAGGCCGTGCATGATCTCATGGAGCAAGGAGCGCCTGCATTCGATGCGGCAATCCCGATGTTGTCGCAGCTGCTCAAGGCTGAAATGGCCGAACGTGAGGTGCGCTCCATTGCCTATCACATGAAGGCCGCACGCTTCCCGGCCTACAAGGATCTGTCCGGCTTCGACTTCGCCGCCAGCGAGGTCAATGAAGCCCTCGTGCGCCAACTGCATCGGTGCGAGTTCATGGACGCGGCCGAAAATGTGGTTCTGATCGGCGGGCCCGGCACTGGGAAAAGCCACGTTGCGACCGCCATCGGCGTCCAGTCCATCGAGCACCACCGCAAACGTGTGCGCTTCTTCTCGACCGTCGAACTGGTCAATGCACTGGAACAGGAAAAAGCCCAAGGCAAGGCTGGAAAGATCGCCGAGGCGCTGGTGAAGACCGAATTGGTGATCCTCGACGAGTTGGGATACCTGCCGTTCAGCGCCTCGGGCGGTGCGCTGCTGTTCCATCTTCTCAGCAAACTCTACGAGCGCACCAGCGTCGTCATTACCACCAACCTGAGCTTCAGCGAGTGGGCAAGCGTCTTCGGCGACGCCAAGATGACCACGGCGCTGCTCGATCGCCTCACCCATCGCTGCCACATTCTGGAGACCGGCAACGACAGCTACCGCTTCAAAGCCAGTTCCGAGACAGCCAAAAAGAAACGGAAGGAGACAGCAGCATTGACGCCATCATGAATTAGCAAACATAACGACCGGGCGGGTCAGATCTCGGTGACAATGCCGGGTCAGTTCTCAGTGACATCCAACACCGCGCCCTTCTCAACGATATTCGCTGCGCACACGCGGAAAGCGGTGGATGTTACGGTGCGCCTCGCATCCACGCTGCGCTACAGGCTGCCGGGCGGCAGATCGGACGACACCGTATCGCCCGCCT
>NZ_PVWS01000051.1:0-13147 GCF_004126395.1 Roseovarius sp. A46
TTCTTCTTCATCGCATCACGCAGGCTGGGAAAGGCGGGCTGTTTCGGCATCGGCAGGACTCCTCTGGCGGACGCCCCAAACCTATCAGATTAGGCAGAAAGTCGCAGGTTTTTCAGACGTTCCTTAATGTGCATCAACGCGGCCGGGGTCAGGTCAGGGTATCCAGGGCGCGAAAACCTGTTGCAAGGAGCAGCGCATGGCATTCGATGAGATCGTGGAGGCCCTCTCCGACCCGAAAACCCACGGCTTGGAGACCGAGGTGAAAACCGTGCGGACCCACGCCGCGATCGTGTTTCTTGCCGGGAACTCAGCGTACAAGGTGAAGCGCCCGGTCGTCTACGACTATCTCGATTTCTCGACACCCCAAAAACGCGAGGCGATGCTGCGCCGAGAAATGGACATCAACAAGTCGGCTGCGCCAGAAGTTTACCGCGGTCTCGTGCCGCTGACCCGGCGTGCCGATGGGCGTCTCGAACTGAATGGTGACGGCGAGCCAGTCGAATGGTGTCTGCACATGCGCCGCTTTCCCGAAGGCGCAGAGATGACGGCGGTGGCCGCTCGCGGCGGGATCGACCGGACCCTGGCCGAAGAAATTGGCGCGGCCATCGCGGACTATCACGCCGGCGCAGAGACGCGGCACGAGGATGGCCGCACGCTGGCGCGCACGGCCGCTGCCGATCTGAACGCAGCGCTCGGAGGGATGACGGATGCCCTTGGCGAAGGGCGCATCAAGCGTTTCCATGACTGCATCGCGACCGAAATCGCGCGCAACGCGGTGCTCCTGTCCGCGCGGGGGCGCGCGGGGCATATCCGGCGCGGCCATGGCGATCTGCACCTGGGCAACATGGTGCTGCTCGACGACAGGCCGGTGCTCTTCGACGCGCTCGAATTCGACGAGCGCCTTGCCACGCTCGACGTTCTCTACGACCTCGCCTTCGCGATCATGGACCTCTTGCATCGCGACCTCCACGAGGCGGCGCATGCCGTGCTCGACGCCTACCTCTACCGGGCGCGCGAGCCTTACCATTTCGACGGGCTGGCCCTGCTGCCGCTCTTCCTAGGGCTTAGGGCGGGCATCCGGGCGATGGTCACGGTGCAGGCGGCGCGGCTGGAGGACGGCCCGCCCGATTCCGGCATCGCCGAGGCCCAGGCCTATCTCGATCACGCGCTCGATTACCTCTCGCCTCCCGCGCCCCGTCTCGTTGCGGTTGGCGGGTATTCGGGCACCGGCAAAACCACCCTGGCCCGGCAACTTGCGCCGTCGATCGCCCCGGTGCCCGGCGCGATCCACCTGCGCAGCGACCTCGAACGCAAGGCAATGTTCGGGGTCGATCCGCTTTCGGGCCTGCCGCAGAGCGCCTATTCCGAGACCGCTGGCAAGCAAGTCTATGCCCGGCTGCTCGCGCAAGCCGACCGGTCCCTGCGCGCCGGACATTCCGTGATCTTCGACGCGGTCTTTGCCCGCGAGGAGGAGCGCCAGGCGCTCGTCGAACTTGCGCGGCAACGGGAGGTGCGGTTCTCCGGACTCTGGCTGCACGCGGATCGGGACACGCTTGTGTCGCGCGTATCGGCACGCCAGGGTGATGCCTCGGATGCCGATGAGACGGTGGTGCTGCGGCAACTGGCCTCCGGCGAGGGGGCGACGGACTGGGTGCGCGTCGAGTCCAGCGGCGATGTCCGGGACGTTCTGAACCGGGCGCACGCCGCGCTTGGATCCTGAAAGGACGGCAGGGCCTCGACCGCGCGGCCGATATAAATCAAGGCGCGCGTCGCGTGTCATCACATTACATTTTGGAATATGTCTGCGCTGCATGACTGGTGGACCAAGGCCGGCACGCAGACTTGCAAGGAGGCAGATGTCATGCTCACTCTCCCCCGCAAGGACGACGCCTATTCGCCACTCTATTGCCTCGCTGCCCTTGGACCGGGCGGTTTCGTCTTCACCTTCGGCTGAGGGGCCATCATTGGCCCGCTGGACATGGGCTTTGCCATGAATGTGCTCGGCCCGTTCGCATTTTGGGTCGTGCTTGGCGGCTCCTTCGCAACCATCGTGCTCTATGCATTCTACCGCATGAGCCAGCGAGACGCGGTCCCTGCATCAGCAGACCGACGCTGGCGCGTGCAGGTTGGAAATCGTCCACATGGCCTGAATTCTACGGGAAAAGGAATGTCACGCCGTAAGACGGATTTATGTGGCAACGCCGATCACGTGTGAGAATGTCGTCGGGATTGTCAAACGACGCTGCGTTACCATATCTGATCCGGTGACAGGGGTTGGTTTGTCATATTCAACGCTCCCAGAGCGCTGAGCCTGGCATGAACCGCATCAGCGAGCGCCCGGCAATCGGCCAGCGCCATGGCGAAACGTGCCTCGCTGAACTCCGTCAGCACTTGCGATGCGAGCGCCTGCTCGCCCGCGTCCAGCAGAACCGACGCCGCGCGCAGCACGTCCGGCAACTCCGCGTTTACGTTGGCCTCGATCGCACGCCAGTGTGTCCATATCTCGTCCAGGACGGGATCCGGTTTCTGAAAAGCGAGGTGCATCAGCCTCTTGAATTCATGGACAGCCGACGGCCCCGTCTCGATACCCTGCGGGACCAGAGAAACCGTGTCGGGACCCTTGTCTTCCTTGCGGAGATCAAGGAAGCGGTGGCTTTCGCCGGTTGTCAGGTACCGGTGCTGGCGCCAGGCCGGAGGCACCGTGTCCTGACCGAGAAAGACCGGCAGGAGTGGCGCGGTGACAGGGCCGACCGGTGCGTGCCACATCATGCGCAACGCGTCGTGCGATGGATGCGTCAGGGGCACGACCTGGCCATAGCCGGCGGTATCGCCAGTCAGCCGTTCGCTGCTGATAGACCAGAACACGTCTGCCAGCCCAATTTTTTCAGGGCGCGCAGCGCGCTGGCGCATTTCATCCTCGATCCAGGCAACCCCGTCCCAGCGATGCTTGCCGTCGCCATAGACGTGGTTGACATGAAAAGGACCATCACCCGGCGACCACCAGCCCATTTCACGGGCCGTGTCGAAGAAATGTATCGGGAACAGGAAGTTCTCGTCAGGCGCGTCCGGTACTTCGCCGATATACCCCGGGCGCGAGGCACGGATGCTGTCAGGGCCCAGCCGCTCGGCACACCACAGGCCGCGGCCTCCGGCAAACTCGATCACCACCCAAGCCTCGTCCGGGTCGGCGATGATGTGGGAATTGCCGCCATAAGTGGAATAGCCGTGCTTTGCGATCAGGTCACCGATCAGCTCTACGCCCTCGCGCGCGCTGTGCGCGCGCTCGATGACGATGCGGGCAAGGTCGGAATAGTTTGGTCCGGTCTGGTTTTTTGGCGTCATCGCGATCAGCTCGGCGCGCGAGGTGGACCAGATGTCACGCACCGCCACGCCGCGTTCGTTCAACCCTCCATTGGTCAGCGGAGCGGGCACGCCGAGGTAATAACTGTAACTCACCCGCATGTTGCGCAGGGTTTCCGGAGCTTGGGGTATTTCGGTCAAACGACCGGGCATGTCGGCCTGTGGCGTCACACCCACCGTGATGAACGTGCCGTCGGGATGCTGCGCACGCGGGCAGATTTCCAGCCAATGGCTGCTCGGCTCGTCGCCGTATCCCGCGAGGTATGCGACGCCGTCAGCCGAGTGATTGCGCCCGATATAGATGCCGTAACTCATGTATGTGTCTCTTTTGTCCGAGGGTCAGGCCAGCGGGAAATGGCAGGCATGGCGACGCCCATCCGGCATGGTCACATGGGATGGTTTCTCGGCCCGGCAGCGATCTTGTGCCAGCGGGCAACGTCCTGCGAAGTCACAGCCCCTGGGCCTGTTGAGCAGGCTGGGCACCTCGCCCGAGATCGACACATGTACCCGGCGGCGGTCGGGGTCAGGCTGCGGCACGCCTTCGACAAGCGCGCGGGTGTAGGGATGCACCGGACGAGCGAAGACCTCGGCGGTGCGGCCCTCTTCGACGATGCGGCCCAAGTACATGATCGCCAACCGGTCGGCGATGTGGCGCACCACGGGCAGGTTGTGAGTGATGATGAGGTATCCCAGCCCGTGCTCGGCCTGAAGATCGGCCATGAGGTTGAGGATTTCCCCCTGCACCGACACGTCAAGGCCCGCTGTCGGCTCGTCGGCGATGATGAGCTTGGGATTGAGTGCCAGCGCCCGCGCCACGCCCACGCGCCGCGCCTGCCCGCCCGACAGCTCGTGCGGGTAACGCGACAGGAAGGGCTTGGGCAGGCGCACCATCTCGGCCAGCCGTTCGGCTTCGGCATCCAGATCAACCCCGGTGATCCCGTGGATCTGGAACGGCTCGGTGATGAGCGCGCGCACCGACTTGCGCGGTGAGAGCGACCCGACCGGGTCCTGGAACATCATCGCCATGTCCCGGCGCAGCGGCTTGAACCGACCCTCGGGCATGTTGCGTATCTCGTGCCCCTCGAAGCGCACGCTGCCCGATTGGGCGGCCACGAGGTTGAGCACCGTGCGCCCTAGCGTCGTCTTGCCCGAGCCGCTCTCGCCCACCAGCCCCACGGTCTCGCCTGGCGCGACCGAGAGGCTCACGTCGAGCACCGCATCGACGTGGCGTTTTTCGAGCCCCTTGAGCCGCGCGCGCAGCGGGCCCACGGTCTCGAACTGCACGTTCAGGTCCGAAACCTCCAGCAGCGGATCGTCGCGCTTGGCGCGGACAGGTTTGCCGGCACTCGCCTCGCCCTGCCCCACGGTCATCACGTCCGGCGGCGGTGGCCAGTCCGGGTCGCGATGCGGGCCGTCCAGCAGATGACAGCGGGCAAGGCTCATCTCGCCACGAGCGACATCGGGCGGCTGCGTCTCGCGGCAGACCGGCAGCGCCTTCTGGCACCGCGGCGCATAGATGCAGCCCGAAAGCGGCCTGGTCAGGTCTGGTATGTCGCCAGGAATGACCGGCAGCTTGCGCGACACGTCGTCGATCCGCGCCGGATCGCATTCCAGCAGCGCACGGGTATAGGGGTGTTGCGCGTTGTGGAATATCTCGCGCACCTCGCCCGCCTCGACCACCTCGCCAGCATACATGACAACCACGTCGTCGCAGAGTTCTGCGATCAGACCCAGGTTGTGGGACACGACGACCACCGTCGCGTCCAGTTCCTTTTGAAGGTCCTGCAACAGGTGGATGATCTGCGCTTCCATCGTCACGTCGAGCGCCGTCGTCGGCTCGTCCGCCAGAAGTAGCTGCGGCCCCGTGAGCAACGCCATCGCGATGCCCGCACGCTGCCGCATCCCTCCGGAAAAATGATGCGGATACTGGTCGATCCGTTTGTCGGGGTCAGGGATGCCCACCTTGCCCAGCATCTCCACCGCCATACGCCGTTTCTCGGCGGTCGAGAGGTTGGGCCGCCGGTAGAGGATGTCGCGCATCTGCCGCCCGTAGGTCAGCACCGGGATCTGGCTGGTCATCGGGTCCTGGAACACGACCGAGATTTCCTCGCCCCGAATGGCGCGCAACTGCGGCTCGCCCGCGTGGAGCAGGTCGCGCTCACCAAAGCGCACCTCGCCACCGGTCACCTCGGCATTCCCCGCCAGAAGGCCCAGCAACGCCCAGAGCACGGTAGATTTTCCTGACCCGCTCTCGCCCACGATTCCGACGATGCGGCCCTTGCGGATCGGGAAGGAGATGTCGCGCAGCGCCTTGACGCGCCCGCGTGGCGTGCGGAAATCAACCGACAGGTTGCGAATGTCGAGCAGCGTTTCGGGCGCCTCAAATATGTCCTTTGGCATCCTAGCGTCCTTTCCCCATGCGCGGATCGAAAACGTCGCGCAGCGCCTCACCGAGGAAGGTAAAGCCCAGCGTTGTCAGGATCAGTGGTATGCCCCCGGCAATGACCATCCACGGCGCGTCGCGGATCACCAGATAGCCCTCGTTGAGGATCGTCCCCCAACTCGCCGTGGGCGGCAGCACGCCGAGACCCAGAAAGCTCAGCCCCGCCTCGACGGTCACCACCACAGGCACGTCCATCGCCGCTAGGATCATCAGCGGCCCCACCACATTGGGCATCACGTGGTGCATCAGGAGCCGGGTCATCCCGGCCCCCAACGACCGCTCGGCAAGGATGAATTCGCTGTTCTTCAGCGACAGCGTCGAGGTACGCGCCACCCGCGCGTATTGCGGGATCGAGGTGACGATGACGATGGCCAGAACCATCCCGAGGCTTGGCCCCGTCAGCGCCACGGTGGCCAACGCCAGAACGATCGTGGGAAAGGCGCGCACCGTGTCGAAAACCAGCAGCAGCAGGCTGTCGAGCCAGCGCGGCCCAAGCCCCGCGATCATGCCCAGGATCAGCCCCGTGACGAGCGCGACCGACACCCCGATCGCCGCGATCTTGAGCGCGACGCGCCCGCCGTAGAGGATGCGCGACAGCGTATCGCGGCCAAGCTGGTCGGTGCCCGCCAGGTGCTCCCATGTCGGCCCCGACAGGCGCGATGGCACGTCGAGCGTATTGGGCTCATAGGGCGCGATCCACGGTGCGAAGATCGCACTGGCAAAGAACAAGACCACGAGGATCAGCCCCGTCAGCCCCTGCCAGTTGGTGAGAAACAGGCGCAGTTTCTCGCGCCGCTCACGGGCGGCGGATTCGCGGAGCTCGGTCTCGGCCAGGTGGTCGGGCAGGCCCGAGGCATCCACCGGCGGCAGACCGGTTTCGAGGTCAGAGCGATTCACGGACACGGGGATCAAACCAAGCTATGAGGAGGTCGGACAACAGGACAACGAGGATGTAGAGGCCGGTGGCCACCAGCACCGCGCCCTGCACGATGGGGAAGTTGCGCGCCATGACGGCGTCGAAAATGAGCTTGCCGATACCGGGGCGTGCAAAGATGATCTCGGCGAACACGGTCGAGGAAATCAGCCCGCCAAAGCCCATGCCGATCAGCGTGATCGTTGGCAGGATAGCCACGCGCAGCGCATAGCCAAAAACCACCCGCTGCGGATGCAGACCGAAGGCGCGCGCCGAGCGGATATAGTTCTCGCCCATCACCTCGAGCATCGAGGCGCGCACCATCCGAGCCAGGTACCCCACCCAGCTCAACCCGATGGCAAAGGCGGGTAGCACCAGGTGCGACAGTTGGTCGGCGGTATCGCCGGGCTCGCCCGCGCCGATGGCGGGCAACCAGCGCAGGTGCACGGCGAAAATGAGCAACGCCCAGATCGATACGAGAAACGAGGGCACCGCGATCGTGCCCACCGACAACACGCCCGTCACCCGGTCGAGCCAGCTGTTGGGCCGCACCGCCGCCAGACAGCCGAGCGGGATGCCCAGCACCATCGCCCAGCCCATCCCCGCGCAGACCAGCGCGAGGGTGAAGCCGATGCGCTCCATGATAATCGCGGTCACGGGCCGGTCAGAGAACACGTCGAGGCCGAGGTCGCCGGTGGCCGCGTTGCCGATATAGATCAGGAACTGCCGCCACACCGGCTCGTCGAGATGCATCTTGGCGGCATAGCGCGCGATGGCCTCGGGCGTGGCGCGCGGGCCCAGCGCGATGGTCGCCGGGTCGCCGGGAATGAGGTACAGCAGCGAAAAGAGCACCAGCACGACGAGGCAGATCACCATCGCCGAGAGGCCCAGTCGCTTGACGAGATAGTACAGCACTCAGGCTCTCCCGTACCGGTGCCCGCGTGGCGACCGGCCCGCGCCTTGGCGGGGCCGGTCGCGCGGCGATGCGGTTACGCCCGTTCGAAGCGGCGGTAGTTCAGCTCGCCCGAGGGCGCGGCGTTCACCACCACGTCGGTGCTGTGCACGAAGGCCTCAGGCTCATGGTTAATCCAGACATAGGCGCCGGTGTTCTCCATGATCTCCTGCATCCGCACGTAGATGTCGTGGCGCTTCTGCGGGTCGGTCTCGTTGATGCCCTCCTGGTAGAGGCGGTCATACTCTTCGTCCGTCCACCGCTCCCAGTTCCACACGCCGACCTGGTCGGAGGTAAACCATTGCGTCGCCTCGTAGGGGTCTGGCGTGGTGCCAAAACGCATGATCCACAGTTCCAGATCCTGCCAGGTGTCGCCCTTGCTCTCCTGGCCCATTTCCCAGAACGGGCCACTGTCGAGCGGCAGCACCTTTACGGTAATCCCGACCGCCGCGAGGTTGGCCTGGATGATCTGCGCCGCCAGCATCCGCTCCTGGTTGTTGAGCGTGCGCAGCGTCAGCTCCAACCCCGCGACACCCGCCTCGGCAAGCATTTCACGCGCCTTTGCGGGGTCATAGGCATAGCCCGCGCTGTCGCGCTGCCCGACGAGGCCGGGGCAGATGATGCCGTGGGATTTCGCGGTGGTGCCCGAATAGGCCCCCTGAAGGATCGTATCCACGTCCACCGCGTGCTGTATGGCTTGGCGCACGCGGATGTCCTGCAACTTGGGATGTTCGGTGTTCATGCCCATCCACATGTATTGCAGCTCGCCCGCCACGGCGATGCCGGTGCCTTCTGGCATGTCCTTGGTATAGCGCGCCAGCGTGTCGGCGCCCACCTCGGTGCAATCCAGTTCCCCGGCCTCGAAAGCCAGTTCGGCGGCCTTGACCTCGGTGATGACATTACACTCGATCCGCTCGAAGGCCGGTTGCGGCCCGTTCCAATCGGGGTTGGCGGAAAACACCGCGCGCTGACCCGGCGTCGCCTCGTAGGTATATGGGCCGCAGACCGCCGGAAACTGCGTGGTGAACTTGCCGCCCGCCTCGGTCATGGCCTTCTCGCTAAGCACCGCGCCGGGGCCGTGACACAGCGTGATCATGATGAATGGTGCAAAGGGCTTCGACAGGACGATGGTGCCGCTGCGCTCGCCCGTCACCTCGACATGGTCCATCGCCTCGAAATAGCCTGACCAGTCGCTGTCCTTCATCCGCTCGTAGGAATACTTGACATCCGACGCCTGCACCGGCCCGTGGCCACCCGACCATACCAGCCCCTCGGCCAGCTCGAAGTCGATATGCGTGCCGTCTCGCTGCTCCAGCTTGGTGACAAAGTACGTGGGCTCCCAGGTGAACGTGTCGCCGTCGCGGGCGTATTGCGCGAGGAAGGGCAAGCATTGCTTCTGCGCCTCGATTTCGGTGCCGCCGGTCATGTAGCCCGGATCGAGCACGTTGTTATCGCCGTCGATGCGCAGCCGAAGCGTGCCGCCGCCCTGCGCGAACGCGGCGGTCGGCCAGCCCGGCACGAGGCCCATCGCCCCAAGTACGGCAGTGGTGCCAAGAAATCCCCTGCGTGTGGTTCCAGTCTGTTTCATCTCTGTCTTCTCCCTGTTTGTTACCTGTGCAGATCATGCCACGCGAAGGCACGTCAGCCTATTTCGCATCCTTGCGCGAAGTGACGCTGAACTCGCGAATATCGGCTCACATATGATCCCGCGCGATCCGCTCTTCCCAACGCTTTTCCGCCACCAGATCGTCGCCCTCCCAAGCGCGCAACTCGGCAGTGACGATGAAATCCTGCGCGTCCGCTCGAAGCTCTGTCCGGGTTTCCGAGCGCACGGACCAGTCGCCACGGCTCAGCCCGTAGTGCCACTCGGTGCGTCCCCACGCGGCGGTCACATCGTCAAGCGGCACGCCATAGGTCTCGTATCCCTGCTTGTGCATGGTGATGTCGTTGGCCAAGAGCCGTGTCACCCCGCCACCCTCGGCGATCTGCATCTGCATTTCGTTGCCTGCCGCATCCTCGACGATGCGGAAATAGCTCTCGGGTTCGATGATCTGCTCGGTCACGGGCGGCGGCCCGGCCTCCGGAGGATCGAAGGCAGGCAGCATATCGTCCAGCGGCGACGGTCCGCGCAGTGGCAGATCCAGGGCGCTGCCCCCGGTATGGATGCTCAGCGTCACCGGCTCGGGGGCTGGCCAGATCATCGGGAAATAGCTGGTCGACAGTGCCAGCCGCAGCCGGTGCCCCACGGGCAGGCTCTGCGCCACGGGCTTCATCGGGACGGTCACGTCATACACCTCGCCCGGCACCAGCGGTTCAGGCCGGTCGTGCCCGCCGCGATGGGTGAGGTTGAGCGCGCCAAAGCAGAGCCGCGTCGCCCGCCCGTCGGGGTGAACGTCCACCAGTCGCGCCGCGATCTGCGCCACCGGGCGGTCCACGCTCAGCCGCAGGTGCACATTGGCATCCCCGGCAAAGGTCAGCCCCTCCTCCGGCACCTCGATCTCGAAGCACAGGCTGCCCGCATCCTCGCGCCGCTGATCCACCGGCGCATCCCCCGGCGCGCCATAGCCGCACCACTTGCCTGAGGCCATGCCGACATCGGCGGGGCTTAGATGGGTCAACGTCGCGATCTCATTCGGATACTCAAGGCTTAGCTCGCCGCCGGGTGTGAGGTGAAAGAGCGTGCGCGCGACCTGCGGCGAGGGCCATTCCCGCTCGGCGATCCAGCGGCCCGGGCGCGAATCGTAATGGCCCCGTGGTGGCACGCTCTCCTGCACGAAGAGCCGCAGCATCGGCTCATTCATGATGCCGGTATCCTGCCCCTTGAGCCAGTGATCCCACCAGCGCAATTCCTCTTGCAGGAAGCCGATCGCCGGCCCCGGCTCTCCGAGGTGTGGATAGCGGTGCGCCCAAGGGCCGACCAGACCCTTTTTCGGGCCTTGAAGGTTCTCCATCAGGCGAAACACGCTGCGGCAATACCCGTCCGCCCAACCCGACACTGCGTAGACCGGCACACGCACCCGCGACCAGTCCTCGCAGATCGACCCGTGCCGCCAGAATTCGTCGCGCCGCTGATGCCCCAGCCAGTTCTTGAGCCACAGCCCGCTGCCCTCCAACCGTTCCAGCCACATGTCGCGCCACCTGTCGCCGACATTGGCCGGATCGGGGGGCAACGTGTTGCGCCCGAACATGATCGACGCCCAACTCAACTGCTCGCCCAAAAGACAGCCGCCCATGTAGTGGATGTCATCGGCATAGCGGTCGTCGGTCGAGCACAGCGTCACCACCGCCTTGAGCGCGGGCGGTTGCAAGGCCGCGATCTGAAGCCCGTTGAACCCGCCCCAGGAAATGCCGATCATCCCCACCTTGCCATCGCACCACGGCTGCCGCGCGATCCAGTCGATGGCGTCGCAGCCATCCTGCAATTCCTGAGGCAGGTATTCATCCACCATCAGCCCCTCGGAATCGCCCGAACCGCGCAGGTCGAGCCGGATCACCGCGTAGCCGTGCCCGGCGAGGTAAGGCTGCATCGAGGCATCGCGCATCGTGGTGAAATCATTCTTGCGATAGGGAAGGTATTCGAGGATCGCGGGTACCGGCGCATCCGGCGCACCCTTCGGCATCCAGATGCGCGCGGCCAGCTTGCAGCCGTCTCGCATCGGGATTTCCAGATGACTGATTTCCGTTACCTCATACGGAAACACGTCCACGTGCTTCATTCGTCTACCTCCGGGCCGCTGTTCATCACAGGGATGCGTGTCATTGCCCAGAGCCTACGCACCGCCGCGCGGCACGCAATTTCGCACCCTTTCGCTAATTGACGCTATTTGGGCTTCACTATACACATGCGACATGTCTGATGATCTGCGCCACAACCTCGCCCTGCTATGCAGCTATTTTCCATCAATTGCAGAGGTCTGCCGCAGGCTTGACTTCAATCGTCAGCAGTTCAACAAGTACCTGGCTGGCAATGCCTATCCGTCGCGCCACAACATGCGTCGGATATGTGATTTCTTCGGTGTCTCCGAATCCGAACTGTTGATGGAGCCGCAGCAATTCCAGGAGATCGTTTCACTAAAACGCAAGCCGCTCCAGCAGGAAGCGCTGAGCAAGCCCCTGCGCCATCTCGACAGGCTGTATCAGCACAGTCAGGAATTGAACAAATATGTAGGCTATTATTTCCGCTACTTTTATTCCTTTGGTAACCAGGGAAAGGTCATTCGGTCCCTGGCGCTCGTCTACCGCGAGGATGACAAGTATTACTGGAAGAATATCGAGATTCTGCGCGACCCGGAAACCGGACGCACGAGCGGGCTGAACAAATACGAAGGCGTGTTGTTCTACCTTGCTGATCGCCTCTACATTCTGGAGTACGAAGCGATCGAAGTGAATTCCATTACGCAGGCAACGCTTTACCCAAGCCACCGAAGCAGGCTCGGGTTGCTGCTTGGCATACAAACCGGCGGCCCGACACGCCGAGGACGCAAACCCGGAGCCTCGAAGGTTGCATTGGAGTATCTGGGCCGCGATATCAATGTCCGCCAAGCTCTGAAGCGCACCGGGCTGTTCGATCCAGAGGATGGCCTGATACGATCAGAAATCCTTTCCTTGATCGAGAACACCATAGAACCGTCGACATTTGTTCTGGATGTGGACGAGCCGTGATGCGTGGCTGTTTCAGGTCGGTTGAACAGGATGGCCCGTCTCCCTGAACGGATATGAAGCGGCCACCGATCACCCATCCGGTCGCGCGCCAAAGTAGTCCCGGCGCCCTGGAAACACTTACGGAGTTCAGGCGACCACCATCGTCGATACGTTCACGTCATCATCCACCGCAAGCGTGGCAAGCAGCATTGATCCTGCCCTGAAAAAGTGGACGGGGTCAGGCCGCCATGCGCTCCATGTCGGCCGGTGATCTATAGCCTATCGCGGAATGCAGGCGGCGTGAATTGTAGAATCCTTCGATGTAGGCGAAGAGATCCCGGCGCGCTTCGTCCCGTGTGGCGTACACGCGGTGATGAACCCGTTCGACCTTGAGCGTGTGGANATGGCTCGCGGACCTGACCTACATCCGGACCGGCGAAGGCTGGCTCTTTCTTGCGGCGCTGATCGACATGCACACCCGCAAGGTCATGGGCTGGAGCATGCGCGAGACCCTTCATGCCTCGATCGCACTCGAAGCCCTCGACATGGCCATCAGACGCCAGCGCCCGGCGCCGGGGCTCATCCAGCATTCGGATCGCGGCATTCAATACGCGGCCGACGAGTATCGCCAAGCCCTTGCCGCAGCGAAGATAACGCCTTCCATGAGCCGGAAGGGCCATTGCCTCGATAACGCACCGATGGAGAGCTTCTTCCACACGCTCAAGGTCGAACGGGTTCATCACCGCGTGTACGCCACACGGGACGAAGCGCGCCGGGATCTCTTCGCCTACATCGAAGGATTCTACAATTCACGCCGCCTGCATTCCGCGATAGGCTA